>JARRRO010000020.1:14636-24426 GCA_037380645.1 Gammaproteobacteria bacterium
GCGGGCAAATCCACGCTGTTCAATCTGCTCACGGGATCGACGGTGTACACCGCCGACCAGCTGTTCGCCACCCTGGACCCCACCCTTCGGCGCGCGCAACTGAACAGCGGTCTGCCCGTCATCCTCAGCGATACAGTCGGCTTCATCCGGCATCTTCCCCACGATCTGATCCAGGCGTTTCACGCCACCCTGGAAGAGGTCAAGTCCGCGGATCTGCTGTTGCACGTGATCGACGTCACCGACGAGCAGCGTTATCACCACATGGAGCAGGTCAACGACGTCATCGAAAGCATCGGTGCGGCCGGGGTGCCCCAGATCCTGGTGTTCAACAAGGTGGACGCCAGCGACGCCCACGCGGTCAGGGTGGAGCAGATCAACGGCGGAGCGCCACGGGTCTGGGTGTCAGCCAGGACCGGGGAGGGCGTTGTGGAGTTGAAAGACGCCATAGACTCCTGCCTGCGCGACGTCCCCGAGACCCGTCGCCTGCATATTCCGCCGGAGGCAGGGAAATTCCGCGCCAGCCTGTTCCGGGAGGGGGCGGTTTGCGATGAATACCCGGACGAGTTCGGTGGCTGGGTGGTGGAGGTAAACCTGGACTCGCCGTCGCTGCAGCGGCTCTGCCGTCACCATAATATGGATTTATCGGCCTTGCAGTAAAAGTCCGGATTGTTTGTGTTACTATCTGCCGCTGTTATGGTCGAAGTGACCCGGAAAAACAGAATCCCTTAATCGATGCACCATTGAAAAATGCTTAAGCCATATGTTCTGGAGTGATGTTTATGGGCTGGAATGAACCACCGGGCGGGAACAAGGGGAAGGACCCCTGGGGAAACCGCGGTGACGGCGGCGGCCCGCCCGATCTGGACGATATCGTCAAGAAGATGCAGGAGGGCATAGGCGGGATTTTCCGCAGAAAATCCGGCGGACCCGGCCGCGGAGGCGGCGGCTCGGCGCCCCTGGTGTGGCTGATCATCGTCATCATCATCCTGGTTTCCCTGATCGCGAACATGACCTATTTCATCGACCAGCAGGAACGCGGCGTGGTGCTGCGCTTCGGCCGTTACATCAGGACCATGCAGCCGGGACTCAACATTGCCTATCCGAGCTTTATCGACAAGGTGGAAAGGGTCAACGTCGGTCAGAACCGATCCTTTACCCACAAGGGCACCATGCTTACCCAGGACGAGAACATCGTCGATGTCGACGTCGCCGTGCAGTGGAAGATTTCCGACCCGACCAAGTCCCTGTTTAACGTAGTGGATCCGGCCACCACCCTGAGGCAGGTCGCGGAGAGCACCATACGCAGCGTGATCGGCAAGAGCAAGCTGGATTTCGTGCTTACCCAGGGGCGCAGCGAGATCGTGCAGCGGGAGCAGGAGGTCATGCAGAAGATACTGGACAACTACAATATCGGCATTCACGTGATTGGCGTCGAGATGCAGTCGGCCAAGCCGCCTGACGAGGTCAAGGCGGCCTTTGACGACGCCATCAAGGCGCGCGAGGATGAACAGCGGCAGGTCAATGAGGCGGAGGCCTACCGTGCCGAGATCATACCCCGGGCACGGGGCCAGGCCGCGCGCATCCGCGAGGAGGCCAATGCCTACAAGGCCCGCGTCATCGCCAGGGCCGAAGGTGAAGCGGGCCGTTTCGATCAGATACTTACCGAGTACCAGCGGGCGCCCACCGTGACCCGTGAACGCCTGTACCTGGACGCTATCGAATCCGTGCTCTCGTCCAACAGCAAGGTTCTGGTGGACACCAAACACAGTAACAACCTGATGTATCTGCCGCTGAACAAGCTGCTGGAGGGACGGCACGGGCAGGTTCAGGCAATGACCCTGCCCGAGAGTAGCGGGTCCGGCACTTCCAAGGGCGGGCAGTCCGCCGCCGGTAGTGCCAACGGTGGCAGAAGCAGGGGGGCGAGATAATGTTCTCCAGGGTAGTGCTTCCGGTTTTGGTCGTTGCCGCGCTGGTAGCGTGGTCCTCCACGTTTCGCGTGAACCAGTGGCAACAGGCGGTGGTGTTCCGGTTCGGTGAGATCCAACGCACCAACGACAAGCCGGGCCTGCATTTCATGATCCCCTTCGTGAACACGGTGAGGAAGTTTGAGACCCGTGTGGTGAACATGGATCAGAAGCCGCAGCGTTTCCTGACTTCCGAAAAGAAGGACGTCATCGTCGACTATTACGCCAAGTGGCGCATCTCCGACGTCAGGAAATTCTACACCTCCACCCGCGGAGGTGACATACAGTATGCCAACGGATTGTTAAGCCAGCGCATCAATCGCGCCCTGCGCGATGAGTTCGGCAAACGCACCGTTCAGGAAGTAGTGGCCGGTGAGCGCGGCGAAATCCTGGACATCGTCGCGGGGACGACCCAGGAGCTGCAAGACGAACTCGGTATCGCCGTCGTGGACGTGCGTACCAAACGCATCGATTTGCCCGAGGAGGTCAGTCATTCCGTCTACGACCGCATGCGGGCGGAACGCCTGCGCGTGGCCAAGGATTTCCGCGCCCGTGGTGCAGAGGCTGCAGAACGCGTCAAGGCCGCCGCCGATAAGGAGCAAGAAGTTATCCTGGCCAATGCCTACAAGGATGCGCAAATCACCCGCGGCCAGGGCGATGCCCAGGCCACCGAGATATATGCCTCGGCCTATAAAAAGGATCGGAGTTTCTACGATTTCTACCGTAGCCTGAACGCCTACAAGAACAGTTTTGGAGATACAAATGACATCCTGGTGCTCGAACCCGACACCGAGTTCTTCAAGTATTTCAACAGCGCCAGCGGAAAATAAAGGGCGCAGGCGGTGCGCCGCGTACAGGCCGGGGGAGCTCCCGGTATTTTTGTGCCCCGCAGGCCGGTGAAAAACAGCGGGTGATGCGAAGGAGATGCGTGCGGTGAAACTGCCGGAAATGCCTCTCTGCGCCCGTCCTGCGGCTGCAACCTGACCATGTGGACGCAACTGTTGACGGCGCTGGCGCTGGTTTTGATCCTGGAGGGCATCATGCCATTCGTCAATCCGCGGGGACTGCGCCGGCTGTTCCAGTTGGCGTCACAGCTCGATGACACGACACTCAGGTTTATCGGTGTCAGCAGCATGCTGCTGGGTGTGATCATCCTTTACATAGTAAGATAGGGAATCATGGCGAAATCGAATCCCTGGCTCCTGCCGGAAGGCATAGAGGAGGTCCTTCCGCCCCGGGCGGAAGCGCTGGAGATCCTCTGCCGCAAGATTCTCGATCAGTTCTCCACCTGGGGCTATGAACAGGTCATTCCGCCTCTGATCGAGTTTCTCGATTCGCTGCTGGTCGGCACCGGCGAGGATCTGGAGCTGCAGACCTTCAAGATTACGGATCAACTGACCGGTCGCCTCATGGGCGTACGCGCAGACATCACGCCGCAGGTGGCCCGGATTGACATCAATCGGCTGCAGCGGGAGACGCCGGTACGGCTGTGTTATCTGGGCTCGGTGCTGCGTACCCGGCCCTCGGGACCGGGCGGCACCCGCGCCCCCCTGCAGGTGGGGGCGGAACTGTATGGCCACGCCGGCGCCGAGAGCGATGCGGAGATCGTCGCCCTGATGCTGAAGACCCTGAAGAGCTGCGGTGTCGGTGAGGTGCACGTGGATCTGGGCCACGTGGGTATCTACCGCAGCCTGGTGGAGCGGCTGGAGCTGTCCCCCGAGGGGGAACGGGAGCTGTTCGACGCGCTACAGAAAAAGGCCGGCGCCGAGATCAGGAAAGTCGTGGATGACTGGAAGCTGCCCGTGGGCATGGCCGACGCCGTGTTGTGCATGAACGACCTGCACGGCGACGCCGCCGTGCTCGATGAGGCGGGCAGGCGGCTGAAGAAACTGGGCAAGGACGCGCTCGCCTGCATCGATGACCTGAAGCGGATCGCCGAACTGACACTGCGTCAGGTCAGGGACGCGCCTCTTTACTTCGACCTGGCCGAACTGCGCGGCTACCATTATCACACCGGCATGATGTTCACCGCCTATGTCCCCGGACGGGGCCAGGGCATCGCCTACGGCGGCCGTTATGACGACATCGGCAAGGCTTTCGGCCATCCCCGGCCGGCCACCGGCTTCAGCCTGGATGTCAAGACCGTCTTCGACCTGGTCAATCCTCCGCCCGCGCCCAGGGACGCCGTCTTCGCCCCCTGTTCGGAGGTGCCGGGCTTGAACGAAGCGATAGACACCCTGCGCGGCAGCGGCGAGCGCGTCGTCTGCCAGCTGCCGGGACAGACCGGCGGCGCCAGGGACATGGGTTGCACCCGGGAGTTGTACCTGGACGGCGGCCGCTGGAAGGTCCGAGACGTCACAGACGGCTGAGCCGCGGATTGAACAACGGACTTAAGCCACAGAGGGCACAGATATCACAGAGTAATTAACATTTTCGTCATGCTGGTACAAACCAGCATCCAGTATAAAAAGTGCGCTTACAGCGCTCAATTATTTACTGGATTCTGGCTTTCGCCAGAATGACGGATTGCTAATGACTGCACCCTTATTTGTTATTATTCCTCTGTGATCTCAGTGTTCACTGTGGCTTTCGTGATTTTTTATTGGATGAAACAGTAAACAGTTATGGGAAAAAATGTAGTAGTCATAGGCACCCAGTGGGGTGATGAAGGCAAGGGCAAGATCGTTGATCTGCTTACCGAACGGACCGCCGCCGTGGTGCGTTTCCAGGGCGGACACAACGCCGGCCATACGGTGGTCATCGACGGCCGGAAGACCGTGCTGCACCTGATCCCTTCCGGCATCCTGCGGGAAAACGTCCTGTGCCTCATCGGCAACGGCGTGGTGCTGAGCCCGTCCTCGCTGATCGAGGAAATGGACATGCTGGAAAAGAGCGGCTACCCGGTGCGGGACAGACTGCGCATCAGCGAGGCCTGCCCGCTGATCCTGCCGTATCACCGCTACTATAAGACCAGGGTCCTGGATTTCCAGGCGCTGCTGGACGAGGCCATGCAGGCGGCGGAGGTCATCGCCCCCATGGTGACCGATGTCTCCGCCCGGCTGTACGACATCCAGGACAGCGGCGGGAATATCCTGTTCGAGGGCGCACAGGGGACACTGCTGGATATCGATCACGGCACCTATCCCTACGTCACCTCCTCCAACACGACTTCCGGCGGCGCCGCCACCGGCACCGGCGTCGGCCCGCGCCACTTCGACTACATCCTCGGCATCACCAAGGCCTACACCACCCGGGTGGGATCGGGGCCGTTCCCGACGGAGCTGTTCGACGACATGGGCGAGCATCTGGCGCGGCGCGGCCATGAATTCGGGGCCACAACCGGGCGCCCGCGCCGCTGCGGCTGGTTCGACGCCGTGGCCCTGCGCCGCTCCGTTCAGATCAACAGCATCTCCGGCCTGTGCATCACCAAGCTGGACGTGCTGGATGAACTGGAATCCATCCGCATCTGCATCGGCTACCGCATTAACGGCGAACAGCGCGACACCCCGCCGGTGGGGGCCGATGCCTTCGCGGAATGCGAACCGGTGTACGAGGAGCATCCGGGCTGGTGCAGTTCGACAGTAGGTGTGCGCAGCTACCAGGACCTGCCGGAGAACGCGAAACTGTACCTGCAGCGCATCGAGGCGATCACGGCGACCCCTGTGGACATCGTCTCCACCGGCTCGGACCGGCAGGAAACCATCATCCTGCGCCATCCCTTCGACAGCGTCACAGACTGAAACGGCGGCCGATAACGCCTCTGCCGTGACTGGCCTCCATCTGTGTGGACGCCGGAGTCGAATACCTCTTATGCTTTACTCTATATGCCTGAGCCAGGTCCCGTGCCATGCCGCTTGATCTCCTGACCGCTCTCCCACGGGCACGCATCCGCCGCTGGGTCCTGAGCGCCTTCCCCCGCGACCCGGCGGCGGCCGTCGACTACGATAGGCCGTTGGGCGATCCGGGGCTGTTCGGGCCGGACAGCGTCACCTGGTTGGTGCACGCCAGCTTTCCCGGCATGCTCGCCGGCGGACTCTGCTCGCTGATGCTGCAGACCCTGCATCCCCGGGCCCTGGCAGGTGTCTGGGATCATTCCAATTTTCGCGATGACATGGTCGGCCGGTTACGGCGCACGACGCGTTTTGTCGGCGGTACTACCTATGCGCCGCGTGCCGATGCCGAAGCGATGATAACCCGCGTGCGTGCCATTCACGCCGATGTTCGCGGCGTCACTGCGGACGGTGTCCCCTACGCCGCCGATGAACCGGAGTTGCTGACCTGGGTACACGTGACAGAGGCGTACAGTTTCTTGCAGGGCTTTCAGCGCTATGCCCGCGTCAATCTTCGGGCGGACGAGATCGACCGCTATTACGACGAGGTGCGCCGCATTGCCGAAGCGCTGGGCGCCGTGCGGGTGCCGGCGTCCGCCGCGGCGGTAGGGGAGTATTTCCAGCGGGTGCGGCCGGAACTGCGCTTCGACGAGCGCTCGCGCATCGTCCTCGGTCTGCTCCGGGGCATCCGCCTGCCGGTGCCTGCGGCCGTGGTCTCGCGGGAGCTGTTCCTGAACGCCGGCAGCGCGCTACTGCCCGGCTGGGCGGCGGCCATGCTGGGCGAGACGCCGCTGCAGCACGTCCGGGCGCAGGCCGCGGCGCGGTTGCTGCGGACACTCTCCCCGCTGTTCGACCGTGCCTTGGCGGACGGCATCGCCACCCGCTCCTGGCGGCGCGTCGGATGCACACCGCCGCATTTATGATTTAATGTTGCGGCGCTATCCTTATCGACGTACAGCGCATCAGCGTAAGGAAGGTAAACCAGACGGCTCATCGAGCGACAAGGAGATTAAAAAAACTTAAAAATGGATTCTTACTCCGGCGGTAATATTGTTACTGGTGAAACTGACGGTATCACCGTTAAATTTGGCATCGTGACCGGATAGATGGCGGTATCCGACCTCGACGGTAATCTTATCCGTCACGGCATAGCCCAATCCCGCTCCTAATTGGTAAGAAAGTACCGTGTCCTTGTCGCTGCTTGATATCCCGCTTACGCCTGTTACGGTGAAACTTGCATCCAACAGGGTAAAGCCAACCCCGGCAGTGATGAAAGGCTTTAACCTTGATCCGGTGTCGAAATCATAATACCCACTGACCAGGGTTGTGAGCGCAGAGATATTCCCCGACAGTCCGACGGTTGCCGGGTTTATGGTGATCCCGGATGCCTTGATGCTATCGAGGTTATTTTTCTGATAGCTCATTTCAACCTCGGTACGGTAAGCACCGTTACGCAAGCCAACGGCGGCGGCGCCGACAAGGTTATCCTTAAAGCCCAGGTCAATCTTGGCGCCAGGGAGAGATGATGAAGTTAGCTCCGACTCGTCCGGCATGGAAATACCGGCGCGGCCGGCAACGTAAACATCCATGGCATGCAGGACGCCGGAATATAAAAAAAGTAATGTAAAGAATACGACAGGGCGTGTGATAGCTTGAAATTTCATCCCAGTCTCCCTCGTTCGCCTATTCAGGCTATAGATATAGCCTAAATCTTCATGATCGTCACGGGTTCATTCCCTCGCCTGAAATCACCTTACTGCGGCTCAGGTACGGCTTGATTTTTCCTTGTAAATCAACAGAAAACAAAGCAAAATCGGGTGTAGATGGAAATTTCTGAATGGTGCCGAGGAGAGGACTTGAACCTCCACGGGGTTACCCCCACTAGCACCTGAAGCTAGCGCGTCTACCAATTCCGCCACCTCGGCTCACTGACTATAAAGTCGGGGAACGGCGGACTTTACCGACAGCCTTGTGGGTTGTCAATGTCAGCGAAAGGACGATCTTGAAACCGAGACCCGATAAAGCCCCCGAACATTTTGACGTAGAGATCCCGTCGCGGGATCGGATCCTCGCCCTGTTGAAGAAGGGGGGGCGGCCCCTGACCTCCCGGCAGATCGCGGATGAACTGAAAGTCACCTCCAGGGAAGGGCGTACCGCCCTGCGACGGCGCCTCAAGGCCATGCTGCGGGACGGGCAGGTGATCAAGGACCGTCGTTCCGGCTATGGCCTGGTCAAGCACATGGACCTGATCCCCGGCCGGGTCATCGGTCATCCCGACGGTTTCGGCTTTCTGGTACCCGAGAAGGGGGGCCAGGATGTGTACCTGCCGCCCAAGGTCATGCGCTCGCTTCTGCACGGCGACAGGGCCATGGTGCGTATCGCCGGCCAGAACCGGCAGGGGAAACTGGAGGGTGCCCTGGTGGAAGTACTGGAGCGGGCCGTGAGTCGGGTGGTGGGCCGTTATTACCGCGACGATGGCATCGGCTACGTGGTCCCGGACAACAAGCGGCTGCATCAGGATGTGTATATCGCGCCGGAAGACAGAAACGGGGCGAAGCACGGGCAGTACGTGGTCGCCGCCATTACCAAGTATCCCACCAAACATACCCAGCCCATAGGCAGGATCACCGAGGTCATCGGCGATCACGCCGCGCCGGGCATGGCCACGGACATCGCCATCCGCGCCTTCGATCTGCCGTATCAGTGGCCGAGGGCGGTGCAGAAGGAGACCCGTTCTTTCAAACCGGAGTCCGGCGTTAACGCCCGCAACCGCAGGGACCTGCGTTCCCTGCCCTTCGTTACCATAGACGGCGAGGATGCCCGCGATTTCGACGATGCCGTCTACTGCGAGAAACAGGGCCGGGGCTGGCGCCTGCTGGTGGCCATTGCCGACGTCTCCCACTATGTCAAACCCGGCAGCGCCCTGGACGGGGAGGCCCACAACCGGGGCACCTCGGTATATTTCCCGGACCGTGTCATTCCCATGCTGCCGGAGGTGCTGTCCAACGAACTGTGCTCCCTCAAGCCCGGGGTGGATCGCCTGACCCTGGTCTGCGACATGCAGATCGGCCAGCAGGGCAAGGTCAAGAACTACCGTTTTCGTGAAGCCGTGATACGCTCCGCCGCGCGGCTTACCTACACCGAGATGGCGGCGATTACCGTGGATGGCGACAAGCAACTGCGCGGCAAACACAAGGCCATCGCCGCCCACCTCGATGATCTGTACAAGCTTTACAAAATCATGCATCGCGAACGGGCCCGGCACGGCCTCCTGGATTTCGAGACCTCGGAGGCACGCCTGATGTTCGACGAGAAGGGTGATATCGAGACCATCACGCCCATGCGCCGCAACGACGCCCACCGGCTCATCGAGGAATTCATGCTGGCGGCCAACACTTCAGCGGCCGGGTTTCTGCTGGACAGCGAGGTCCCCATCCTGTTCCGCAATCATGAATCGCCCAAGGAAGACAAGCTTGCCGACGTGCGTGAATTCCTGGGGGAGCTGGGTCTGTCCCTGGGCGGCGGAGATGAACCCACGGCCAAGGATTACGCCAGACTCATCGAAAAAATCAGCGACCGCTCGGACAAACACTTGATCGAGACCGTACTGCTGCGCAGCATGCCGCTGGCTGTGTACAGCGAAGAAAACCTGGGGCATTTCGGCCTCGCCTTCGACGCTTATACCCATTTCACCTCGCCCATACGGCGCTATCCCGATCTGCTCGTGCACCGAGTCATCCGGCGCCTCATCACCGGCAAAAAAGGGCAGCTGTATGATACGGAGACCATGCACGAACTGGGTGTACATTGTTCCATGACGGAGCGGCGCGCCGAGGAGGCGAGCCGGGAGGTGGTGCAACGGCTTAAGTGCGAATACATCAGCCACCGCGTGGGCGAGGAATTCGACGGCACCATCACCGGCGTCACCGGCTTCGGCCTGTTCGTGGAGCTGGATGAGCTCTATGCCGAGGGACTGGTGCACGTGACCAGCCTGCC
>JARRRO010000021.1:0-9566 GCA_037380645.1 Gammaproteobacteria bacterium
CGACCGCAAGGTGGACAATCTCTTCGCCAATGTCGTCTATTCGCCCACCGACAACCTGCGCACCGGGCTCACCGCCCTGGCCTTCTCCGGCAGCTACGGCCTGCCGCCCAACGTGGTGGATGACCCCTCCAACATCTTCGCCCAGAAGACCAAGTACGAACGGGTCGAGGATCAGCTCGGCTATGCCCTGGAGGGTTCCTTCGATTACATCGGGGAGTCCGGCTGGTTCTCCCGCGGCTGGGCCTACGGCAACCGCCAGCAGCAGCATGAGAACCGCTACGACGACGCCACCTACAGCGGCATCAGCGATATCCACCAGAAGGGCAACTACCTGACCACCACCCGCACCGAAGTGGGCGGCATCGGCCTGCAGGCGGGCAAGGCCTTCTCCGACCTGTTCCGGGTGACCCTGGCCCTGGATTACCACCACGACAACTGGCAGCAACACGGCATCATCCGTGATGTCGCCGTCGGTGGATCCGGCGGCGGCGGTGGAGGCGGCGGCGGCGGAGGAGGCGGTGGCGGCGGCGGTGGTGGAGGCGGCGGCGGCTCCTCCACCTACGCCCTGCGTACCCTGAACAACGACTATTCCCTGAGCGAGGGCACCTTCTCCGGCGAGATGGAACTGCAGCCGCTGGAGCGCCTGGGACTGGTGCTGGGCGCCGGCTACCACTGGCAGACCGGCGACTTGTCCATCAGCGGCTCTGACTGGAGCTTCCTGGCGGCGGCCCATTACGCCGTCACTGACGCCGTGTCCCTGCGTGCGTCCTACGCGCGCAAGGTGCGCGCGCCCTCCATCCGCCAGTATTACGACGAGCAGCGCGGCAACCTGAATCTCAAGTTCGAGCGCACCGACAGCGTCGAGGGCGGCGTGGACTACAGCGCCCGCAACTGGAGCGTGGGCGTGACCGGCTGGCACATGGACGTGAAGAACTTCATCGAGAAAAATGAGGTGACCAACCTGTTCGACAATGTCGACTCGTCCACCCTGTACGGCGCGGACGTGAGCGGCAGCGCGGTACTGTTCGAGCGTCTGCGGCTGCAGGCTTCGTACAGCTTCCTGCACAGCAAGGACAATACCAACAGCGGCCGCGACCAACTGCAAAACCGGCCCGGTGACATTTTCGTGGCCAACGCCGACTACAGTTTCTCCTACGGCTTCGGCCTGCACATGAACGTGCGCACCGTGGCCGACCAGGTCTACTATTCGCGCACCACGCCGCTGGTGAAGGCGCAGCTGCCGGACTATACCGTGGTCAACGCCCGCCTGCGCTGGCAGGCGACGGACAACGTGCAGCTGCACGTGGGCGTGGACAACCTGCTGGACAAGAACTACCAGGAGGAGATCGGCCTGCCCCGCCCGGGACGGTTTGTATACGGGGGGATAAAATGGTCGCTATAATGGGTTATATCCCCTGCCACCCGGTACCGCCCCATGGCCGCGAACCACATTCTGATCGGGATCGACGATACCGATAATCTGAATACCCGGGGCACCGGCTACCGCGCCCGCTGCCTGGCCGCGGAGCTGGAGGAGGCCGGGCTGGCGCGGGTGCTGGGCGTGACCCGGCATCAGCTCCTGGTGGACGATGCCGTCCCGTACACGTCCCATAACAGCTCGGCCTGCCTGGGCGTGACGGCGGCGGCCGTGGAGGCCGTGATCCGGCATTGCCGCGAGTTCCTGCTGCGCATCGCGGCCGAGGGCTCCGACGTGGGCCTGTGCATTGCGGATGTGGACACGGCGCGGGACGTGCACTGGTTCGGGCTGGAGGCCCAGTCCCGGGTGCTGCAGCGCCGTGAGGCGGAGGAAGTCGCCGCGGGCAGGGACATCCACCTGGAAGGGCTGAGCGGCGATCACCAGGGCAAGATCGGGGCCCTGGCGGCGGTGGGCCTGCACGCCGGCGGCAATGACGGGCGCTTTTTGTGGGTGCGCAACATCCGCGAGCTGGCGGATCAGACCGTGGGGCTGGCGGAGCTGCTGGAGAACTCCGGCGTTGATATGGTCATGCTGCTGGATAACAGCCCGGTAAATGATTTACAGTCTACGGTGGCCCTGGGTCACTGGCCGCGTCCTATCCCGGTAAACGGGCGCGCGGCGTTACTCGTGGAGAAAGACGATGGCGGAAACGCAAACTGGAAAGTGGTCGCTAAGGAGACTATCAAGGCTTACCGGCCTTGAGTCGCGGGAACTGTCCCTGCCCGCCCTGTTCCTGCTGGGCGCGGCGGTTGCCGTGGTCCACCGCTATTTCGATTTCAACCTGGGCCTGCCCGGGCATCACGGCCTGGAGTTGCTGACGGCCGTTATGTTCGCCCGCCTGACCTCGGAGCGGCCGTGGGTGGCGGTGATCGTCGTGACTGGCACGGCCTGCGGCGACGTGGGGCTGTCGCCGCATATCATGCATGCCTTCAAGAACGTCCCCCTGTATTACCTCATCGGCGGGGTGATCGACGGCGGCTATTATCTCCTGGGCCGCCGCAGCCGCTTCCTGCCCGTGGCCGCGGCGCTGGGGGCCGGCGCGTTCGTGCTCAAGCCCCTGGTCCTGTACATCCTTGCCGCCGCGGTGGGTATCAATTTCGGCTTCATGCGCCATGCCGACTGGTTCCCCATCGTCACCTATATCTGCTTCGGCGCCATCGGCTCCATCTGCGGCGCCCTCCTGGCCCGCGCCTGGCGGGGCGGGGAGCAGAAGCCCGGCACTGATACCTCTGCTTGATTACCTTTTCGGCCTTTAAAATTAAGCCACAGAGGTCACAGAGGTGTGAAGTGGTTCCTGCCGTCGTTCCGGAAGCGCGTTTTGTGCGCTATCCGGTATCCAGGTTCCGTTATAGTAAAACCGTCATGCCGGGGAACGCCGGCATCCAGTAGACGAATATTCATTACATTGATGCAACTGGCTTTTACAACGCAACAAACTAAGGAATGATTGTATTGACTGGATTCCGGCATTCGCCGGAATGACGATGTGGTGAGGATCCGGTGACAACCGCCGTAAAAGAGCCGCCTTCACGCTGGTCACTATCATTTGGCACATGAAATAATTTGTTACTATTTTTTTCTCCTCTGTGATCTCTGTGCCCTCTGTGGCTATAACCGACTTTCATTCTTGCACGCTGTGACGCGACAGGGCCCACCGCACGTGTTCCCTGACCAGTTGCGAGGGATGGCTCTCTCTCTTTCGCAGGGCCGCTATTACTTCTGTTGACGTCGGGGCGTTGCCCAGAGCCACGGCGATGTTGCGCAGCCAGCATTCATGGCCTATGCGGCGGATGGCGCTGCCCTCGGGGCGCGTAAGGAAATTCTCCTCATCCCAGTTGAACAGATCGATCAGCGCCGGCGCGTCCAGGCCGCGGCGGACGCGGAAGTCCCGCTCGGCACTGTTTTCGGCGAAGCGGTTCCACGGGCAGACCAGCTGGCAGTCGTCGCAGCCGTAGATGCGGTTGCCGATAAGGGGCCGGTACTCTTCCGGGATGGGGCCGCGCAGCTCTATGGTCAGGTAGGAGATGCAGCGGCGCGCGTCCACTTCATAGGGGGCGACGATGGCGCCGGTGGGACAGGCCGCCAGGCAGGCGGTGCAGCTGCCGCAGTGTTCCTGGGGGAAGGGGGCGTCGGCGGGCAGGGGCAGATCGGTGTACAGCTCCCCCAGGAAGAACCAGGACCCGGCCCGGGGACTGATCAGGTTGCTGTGCTTGCCGATCCAGCCCAGGCCGGCGTTGCGGGCCACGGCCTTCTCCAGCACCGGCGCGCTGTCCACGAAGGCGCGGTAGCCGAATTCCCCGGCGACGGCCTCGATCCGGTCCGCCAGTTTCTGCAGTCGCGTACGGATGAGTTTGTGATAATCCCGACCCATGGCATAGCGCGAGACGTAGGCGAGATCGGGTCGGCCCAGGACCTCGGCCGGATGCGTCGCATCCGGGGGGAAGTAGTCCATGCGCGCGGAGATGATGCGCAGGGTGCCCGGCACCAGCTCGGCGGGGCGGCTGCGCCGGGTACCGTGGCGTTGCATGTAATCCATCTCACCGTGGCGGCCCCGCCGCAGCCACTCCAGCAGGCGCGCCTCGTCGGCGGAGAGATCGGTGTGGGTGATCCCCGCCTGCTGGAATCCCAGTTCCCGGGCCCATTCCTTGATGGAGAGGGCCAGGGCGGGGTAGTCGATATCGGCGCCGTGCTCGGTCATGGGTGCAGACATCCTGTTTCTATCCGTCGATGGTAACGGCGGGGCGCGGTTCGGCACAACGCCCGCTCGTCCCGGTATCCAACGGGATTTCCTGTCGTTCTCGCCTGACAACCCGCTAGCCGGTATGATGTGGCGGTTTTTCAGGGGCCAGTAAATGTTCGAATTCCTATCCGCCTGGTACCGGCGTTACCTGTCTGACCCGCAGGCCTCCCTGCTGCTGGTGCTGCTGGCTGTGGCCTTTGTCCTGGTGTATTTCCTGGGCAGCATGCTGGCGCCGCTGCTGGCCGCCATCATTATTGCCTACCTGCTGGAGGGGGCGGTCAGCCGCCTGGAACGGCACAAGGTATCGCGTCTTTTGTCGGTCAATCTGGTATTCCTGCTGTTTGTGGTGTTCATGGTCTTTATGCTGGTGGTGCTGCTGCCGCTGCTGTCGCAGCAGGCCAGCGAGTTGATCCAGGAACTGCCGGGCATGATCAACAAGGGCCAGGCCCTGTTGATGCGCCTGCCCAAGGAACACCCCGAGATCATCTCCGAGGAGGCCGTGCGCGAGGTCATCCTCGCCTTCCGCGGCGGCATCAGCCAGATGGGCCAGGGGCTGGTCACGTTTTCCCTGGCCTCCATCCCGGCCATTATCGCGGCGGTGGTTTACCTGGTGCTGGTGCCCCTGATGATCTTTTTCCTGCTCAAGGACAAGGCCATGATCCTGCTCTGGCTGCGGCGCTTTCTGCCTGCAAACCGGCATCTGATGGCCCACCTGTGGGAGGAAATGGACGCCCAGATCGGCAATTACATCCGCGGCAAGGTGTACGAGATCATAATCGTGGGCGTGACCGCCTACGTGGTGTTCCAGCTGGCATTCGATCTCAATTACGCGCCGCTGCTGGCACTCACCGTCGGCCTGTCGGTGCTGATTCCCTACATAGGCGCCGCCGTGGTGACCATTCCCGTGGCGCTGGTGGGTTATCTCCAGTTTGGCTGGGGCGGGGAGTGGGCCTGGCTGATCGTCGCCTACCTGATACTGCAGTTCCTGGACGGCAACATCCTGGTGCCCATCCTGTTCTCCGACGTGGTGAACCTGCATCCCATCGCCATCATCGTGGCCATCCTGGTGTTCGGCGGGCTGTGGGGCTTCTGGGGGGTGTTCTTCGCCATCCCCCTGGCCACCCTGGTCAAGGCCCTGATCCATGTCTGGCCTACCACCGGCGAGCCAATCACCGAGCAGTCGATAGCCGATTCGGTGAAAAGTAAGGGGTAACTCGCGAATCGTCAGCCATGAATCGCGGGAAGCTGACGAGTCGTCTTTAACGGCTAACGATTCACGAATCATCCGCCTGTCCCTGGCACAAAATTCTCGCCCGATGCCAGCTCCTACAGCGTCTCGTTAGCGTAATCCGCCAACCTCGAGCGTTCGCCCCGCTGCAGGCTGATGTGGCCGCTGTGGGGCCAGTCCTTGAAGCGATCCACCACGTAGGTCAGGCCCGAGGTTGTTTCGGTCAGGTATGGGGTGTCGATCTGGCCGATGTTGCCGATGCACACCACCTTGCTGCCGGGGCCGGCCCGGGTAATGAGGGTCTTCATCTGCTTGGAGGTGAGGTTCTGGGCCTCGTCCACGATGATGTAACGCCCAAGGAAAGTGCGCCCGCGCATGTAGTTCAGGGAGCGCAGCTTGATGCGCTTGTTGAGCAGGTCGGCGGTGGCGGCGCGGGCCCAGTCCCCGCGGGTGTCCCCGTCGGTGAGCACTTCCAGGTTGTCCAGCAGGGCGCCCATCCAGGGGGCCATCTTTTCCTCCTCCGTGCCCGGCAGAAAGCCGATGTCCTCTGCCACGGGGATGGTGACGCGGGTGATGATGATCTCCCGGTAGCGCTTGGTTTCCATGGTCTGCTGCAGTCCTGCGGCCAGGGCCAGCAGGGTCTTGCCGGTGCCGGCCGGGCCCAGCAGGGTGACCAGGTCCACGTCCGGATCCAGCAGCATGTTGAGGGCGAAATTCTGTTCCCGATTCCTGGCGGTGATGCCCCAGACGTTGTTGTTGTCCTTGCGGTGATCCACGGCCAGCATCAGGGTGGTGGAATCCTCGTCCAGCCGTTTGACCACGGCCTCCAGGCCTTCGGCCTCCTCGCTGTACAGGCACTGGTTGGCGTGGCATTCCGGCACCGGCCTGCCTTTGATCTTGTAATAGCTGCGGGCGTGTTCCTGCCAGGAGTCCAGGTCCACGCCGCTGCGTTCCCAGAAATCCCGCGGCAGCCTCCCCACGCCGTCGTAGAGCAGTGTGGCGTCGTCCAGGACCTTGTCGTTGTAATAGTCCTCCGTGTGTATGCCCAGCACCCGGGCCTTGATGCGCAGGTTGATGTCCTTGGAGACCAGGATGATCAGGGCGTTGGGGAATTCGTTCTGCAGGGCCAGCGTGGTGGCGAGGATGGAATTGTCCACGTTGTTGCCCGGCAGGGATGAGGGCAGTTTGTTGGTCAGGTTCTGGGTCTGCAGGAACAGCCGGCCTCCGGGTTTGCCGTGGCCGTTGTTGAAGCGGGCCCCGGACAGTTCCAGGCCGGACTCTATGGGACCCGCATCGCCGCCCTCCACCAGCTCGTCCAGGAAGCGGCTCGCCTGGCGGGCATTGCGGGCGACTTCCGAGACGCCTTTCTTGGAGGCATCCAGTTCCTCCAGCACCACCATGGGGATGAAGACGTCGTGTTCCTTGAAACGAAACAGGGCGGCGGGATCGTGCATGAGGACATTGGTGTCCAGCACAAAGATACGGCGGGGTTCGACGGCAGTCATCTAGAGTAGATAATCAGAGTTCCTTGACGGCCTCGAGGACCTCGTCGACGTGGCCGTCCACTTTCACCTTGCGCCATTCCCGGCGCAGAACGCCCTTCTCGTCGATGAGGAAGGTGCTGCGTTCCACCCCCATCACCTTCTTGCCGTACATGTTCTTTTCCTTGATGACGCCGAACTGCCGGCACAGGGTCTCGTCCTCGTCGGCGAGCAGCTCGAAGGGGAACTTCTGCTTGGCCTTGAAGTTCTCGTGGGACTTGACCGAATCGCGGGACACTCCCAGCACCACCGTGTTGCGGGCCTTGAACTTGCGGATGTTGTCGCGGAAATCCTGCCCCTCCCGGGTGCAGCCCGGGGTGTTGTCCTTGGGATAGAAATAGAGCACCACCTTGCTGCCCTTGAGATCGGACAGTCTGACGGCCGTGCCGCCGGTGGCGGGTAGCTTGAAATCCCCGACCTTCTTGCCTGGGGCGAGCGTACTCATGTCTGCATCGGTATGTCGGCCGCTTGACTGCGGCTATTACTTGGCGGGTTCCATGATAGCATCCAAATTCAGCCTGTCACAGAAGTCCAGGAACTCGCCGCGCAGGACGGAAATGGAAGCGTCGACGGGCACGCCTACGGTCATGTGCAGGGAGAACATGGTGGTGCCGGACCGGGCCGGCTGGTAGGTGGTGGTGTACAGGTCCTGGATATCCAGATCGTGCTCCGAGACGAAGCGGGCGATGTCGTGCACCACGCCGGCGCGATCCGAGCAGACCACGTCGATGGCGTAGGGCATGCCACTGGCGGGCTGGCGCTCCCGGGTGCGCCGACACTGTATGTTGACGTCCAGTTCCTGCTCCAGCCTGGGCAGCATGTCCTCCAGCTTGGCGATGGCGTCCCAGCCGCCGGAGACCATCAAAAGCGCCGCAAACTCGTCGCCCAGTCTGGCCATGCGGCAGTCGGTGATGTTGCCGCCGCAGTCCCTGAGCGCCTTGCTGAGCTGCTCGGCCAGATCCTGGGAATAGCCGCCCAGCACGGTGAGGACAAGATACTGGTTCATGGATCAGGGTGTCGCGATGAATTGAAAAAAGAGGGGGATTTTGCGGCTTTGCGTCCGGTGCTGCAAGCGCCGCCGGCTGGCCGGGGCCGGCTTGTCATGGCAGGGGCAGACAAGTACCATAGCCCATCTGATCTCCCCGCTACGTGGGGGAAGCGGGTCTGTCAGGCGGCACATCCCGTGCGTGGTCCCCTTTAGTTCACGCTTTTCAGAGTCTCAATCGACAGGAAAACCATGTTTAGAGGTAGTCTCGTAGCCCTCGTTACCCCCATGACGGGCGGGGTCAAGCCGGATTCCGAGCTGGACTGGGCATCGCTCGAGCGCCTCATTGATTTCCACGTCAAGAACGGCACGGACGGCATCGTCTCCGTCGGCACCACGGGGGAGTCCGCCACCCTGACCGAGGAGGAACATTGCGAAGTCATCCGTCGCACGGTGCAGCTGGCCGGGGGCCGCCTGCCCGTCATCGCCGGCACCGGTGCCAATTCCACCATCGAGGCCATAGACCTGACCCGCTGCGCCAAGGAGGCGGGTGCCGATGCCTGCCTGCTGGTGACCCCGTATTACAACAAGCCCACCCAGGAGGGAATGTACCAGCATCACCGGGCCGTGGCCGAGACCGTGGACATCCCCCAGATCCTCTACAACGTACCCGGCAGGACGGCCTGCGACATGCTGCCGGAAACGGTGGGGCGTCTGTCGGAAGTGCCCAATATCATCGGCATCAAGGAGGCGACCGCCGATCTGTCCCGGACGGAATCCATCCGCGACCTTTGCGGCGATGACTTCCTCCTGTTCAGCGGCGATGATGCGACTTGCTGCGACTTCATGCTGCGCGGCGGCAACGGCACCATCTCCGTGACCGCGAACGTCGCCCCCGCGGCCTTCCATGAAATGTGCGAGCACGCACTCAAGGGCGAAGCCGCCGAGGCCTACGCCGTCGACAAGCGACTGGCCGCCCTGCACAAAAAGCTGTTTCTAGAGTCTAATCCGATACCGGTGAAATGGGCCGTGCACCGTCTCGGCCTCATCGACGCAGGCATACGCCTGCCCATGACCTGGATGTCGGAACAATTTATTCCCGAGGTCGAAGCGGCCATGCAGCAGGCCGGCGTCCTCTAACCGGAAATGATGAAAATGACCCGTTTGATTTCTCTGCTGATCCTCGCAGGCCTGCTGGCAGGCTGCTCCTATTTACCCAGCCTGGACAAGGTCATGCCGGATCGGCGCACCGAGTACGAAAAGGCCAAGCCCATGCCGGACCTGGAGATCCCGCCGGACCTCACCGCCGAGGCTCCCAACGACAGCACGAGCATCCCCGGGGAGGGGGCCTCCCTGTCGCAATACCAGCGCGCCCACGCCAAGCAGTCTCAGGCGTCCGCCCCGACGGCGGCAGCCGCCGCCGCCCCCGCCCAGCCGGGGTTGTCGAATCAGCAATGGGTGTCCGTCAACGGGTCCCGGGAGGCGATCTGGCCGAAGCTGGAGACCTTCTTCAAGGACAAGGGTTACGGCCTGGACCTCAATGACATGGACCTGGGGGTGATTGAAACCACCTGGTCGCAACCCGAGGGCAGCGG
>JARRRO010000022.1:0-9560 GCA_037380645.1 Gammaproteobacteria bacterium
CTCGGCCAGCAGCTTCTCCACCTTCACATGCCCGCGCTCGGTGAGATAGGCCTGCTTGCTCTTCTCGTCTATGGTGAAATCGCCGGGCTCCACCCCCTCCACTTCCTCGCCTTCCTCAGATTCCTGCAGTTCCAGCGTCGGAATAATCTTATTGATGCTGATATACAAATCCGAACGGTCGTCCACAGTTCCCGAGATGATGAGAGGCGTTCTCGCCTCGTCGATCAGGATCGAGTCCACCTCGTCGACGATGGCGTATGCGAGTTTTCCCTGGACGCGTTCGTCCTTTTGGAAGGCCATGTTGTCGCGCAGGTAATCAAAGCCAAATTCGTTATTGGTGCCGTAGACGATGTCACAGGCATAGGCCTGCTGGCGCTCCTCCTTGGACAGGCCGGCGACGATGACACCCGTGGTCATGCCGAGCAGGCTGTATATTTCGCCCATCCATTCGGCATCGCGGCTGGCCAGGTAGTCGTTGACCGTTATCATATGCACGGACTGTCCGGTCAGCGCGTTGAGGTAGGCGGGCAGGGTGGCAACCAGGGTCTTGCCTTCGCCGGTCTTCATCTCGGCGATGTTGCCCTCGTGCAGGACGATGCCGCCGATGAGCTGTACGTCGAAATGGCGCAGGCCGATGGTGCGCTTGCCCGCCTCCCTGACCAGGGCGAACGCCTCGGAGAGAACGTCATCCACGCTTTCGTTCCCGGCGATGCGGTCCCGTAGTTCGGCGGTCTTTTCCGGGAACGCCGAATCCGGCAGCTTCGAATATTCCTCCTCAAGGGCATTGATGGCTGCAACCGTCTTGCTCATGCGCTTGAGGACGCGCTCGTTGCGGCTGCCGAAAACCTTTGTGATGACGCTGCTAATCATGCTGGATACAAATGGATGTTAAGCCTTGTTCAGAAAATCTCTGACCGGCGGATAACTGAAGATGGACCAAGACGGACTATAACTGAATAAAGCTACTTCTGGGAAAGGAATTTCCTGGGATCCAGATGCCTTCCGTAACGGAGAACTTCAAAATGTACATGCGGCCCGGTACTGCGGCCGGTGCTGCCCATGAGGGCGATGACCTCGCCCTTTTCGACTTTCTCACCCACCTTGACCAGGATCTTGCTGTTATGGGCGTAATGGGTGACGTAGCCCTTGCCGTGGCTGATCTCGACCAGATTGCCGTAGCCGTAGCGGGGACCCGCCCAGGTGATGATGCCCGCCGCCACGGCCATGACCGGAGTACCCATCTTACCGGCGAAGTCCATGCCTTCATGGAACTCCCGCTTGCCGGTTATGGGGTCAGTACGGTAGCCGAACAGCGACGATACCCAGCCACCCTTGATGGGGCGCCCGCCCGGCAAAGTCTGTTCCTGCAAGGTTCTGTTAATCAACATGGTTTCCATCACGGAAAGCTTCTCGGAGCGGTCATTCAGCTTGGCCTGGAGCTGATCCAGGCTCTTCATCAAGTCCGATATATCCGGGGGCTCTTCCTCGCTGGCCGGCACCGGTCCGCCCATGCCGGGAGGATTGTCGACGCCGAACTGGATGTCGTTCAGGTTGGCCATGGACGCCAGCCTCGAGCCCAGGGCATCGAGGCGCATGACGTGTCCCTGCAGCATGCTCAGCCTGCCGGCCAGGGCCTCCAGCGACTGCTCCGTCCGCGCCTGTATTCTATTTAGTGTCGCCTGCTGGTCGGAGAGTTCATCTTCCCAGGTGGAAGTGGTCTGATTGCGGATGGAATACAGTATCTGGGCGGTCCGCTGCGTGGCGAAGTGGTAGCCGGAATAGAACAAACCGCCGCTGGCCACCACGAGCAGGACTAACAGCAGGCACAGGCCGCCCGGCCTCAATGCCAGCTGGGAGCTGCCTTTTCTGGCGTTTCGTATTAGTATAATCTGCATTTTAATGTTACATACACCGTGTCTCATGGCCCCCGAGGATTCCAGCCGCTCCCCCGACGGAATCGACGCCATTCTGGCCGGCCGGTCCGAAACGGCCTCCGCCGTTTACCGGCACGCCCTCTGGCTGCTCGAGCTGCAGCGCCGTCTCCGGGCCCTGCTTGCGCCTCCCCTCAACGACCACGTCACCGTGGCCAATTGCCGGAAAGGCGCGCTTATCATTCATGCCGACAGCGCCGCCTGGGCGGCGAGGCTCCGTTTCAGGATCCCGGATATACTGGCAGGGTTCAAAGAGACACCCCCGGATGCCGCCATACAGAGCGTGCGCATCAAGGTCAGGCCTCCTGACAGTACACAGCCGCCGCCGCCGGCACAACTTACCATCTCCGACGACACCGCCAGACTCCTGCAGAGCGTGGCGGAATCCATCTCCGATCCTGACTTGCGCGCATCCCTGCTGCGTCTCCACCGTCACCGCCGGGGAAACTCCGGTTAACCCGGAGCCCCTTAAAAATCTTACAGCCTCACATCGCCGGGACCGGCTGCATGAAGGAGATGGGAAGATCGACTTCGTCATCAAAGCCGGTCAGTTCCCAGGCATCCTCCGTGGCCAGCAGCTCCCGCAATAGTATGTTGTTCAGTTCGTGACCCGATTTGTAGCCGGTGAACGACCCGATGAGACTGTGCCCCAGCAGGTACAGATCACCGATCGCGTCCAGTATCTTGTGCTTGACGCATTCGTCCTCGTAACGCAGCCCGTCTTCATTGAGCACCCGGTAGTCATCGACTACGACCGCGTTGTCCAGGCTGCCGCCCAGCGCCAGATTGTTCTGCCTGAGCAGCTCCACGTCGCGCATGAATCCGAAGGTGCGCGCCCGGCTTACCTCCTTGACAAAAGACGTGGTTGAAAAATCGATGTCCGCTTTGCAGGTCCGTTCATCGAAGACCGGATGATCGAATTGTATGGTGAACCCGACCTTGAAACCTTCAAAGGGTTCGAAACTGGCCCACTTGTCCCCGCTTTCCACCCGGACCTCGCGCTTGATCCTGAGAAACTTTTTGAGCGCGTTCTGCTCGGCGACGCCGGCGGACTGGATCAGAAAGACAAAAGGTCCGGCGCTGCCGTCCATGATCGGTACTTCATCCGCGCTCACATCCACGTAGGCGTTGTCAATGCCGAAACCGGCCAAGGCCGACAACAGATGCTCCACGGTAGAGATCCTAAAGCCGTCGCGCATCAGCGTGGTGGACAGCTTGGTGTCGCCGACGTATTCCGGTCTTGCCGGAATATTGACGGCGGGATCCAGATCGACCCGGCGGAAGATGATGCCGTTATTCGCCGGGGCCGGGCGGAGAGTCAGGTAGACTTTCTTGCCAGTATGCAGTCCTACACCAGTGGCCCGAATAACATTTTTGAGTGTTCTTTGCTTTATCATTGTTGATTATCCTTAAACCGTGCACAGACCCCTCCTCACACCCAAGATGCTGTTTTACGGGCAAATACGGGCGCTGTCAAGCATCAGCTTAGCATGCTGATGCTGCCCTGCACAAATTTCAGTTAACCTAATCCGCCTGCCTGCGCAGGAAAGCCGGGATGTCCAGATAGTCCGGATCCTTCTCGGCAGCGTCCGCTGAAGCGCGGCTGTCCTTGTTTCTCATCACCGTGGGCCGCTCCAATTCCTTGTAATCAACGCTGCCCTGGGTGTCCTTGACCAGGTTCATCCTGGCGATATCCTCGCGCGCACTCTGTCCGAGACCGGTTGCTACAATTGTGACGCGCATCTCACCACTCATTTCCGGATCGATGACCGTTCCCACCACTACGGTGGCGTTGTCAGATGCGAACTCCTTCACAGTACCGCCCACTTCGTCGAATTCGCCGATGGACATATCCATGCCGGCGGTGATGTTCACCAGTATGCCCTTGGCGCCGGACAGGTTGATGTCCTCCAGCAGCGGACTGGAGATGGCCGCCTGCGCAGCCACCGTGGCCCGATCCTGACCCTGTGCCTTGCCCGATCCCATCATGGCCATACCCATCTCCGACATGACAGTGCGCACGTCAGCGAAGTCCACGTTGATGAGTCCGGGACAGGTGATGAGTTGAGCGATGCCCTGCACGGCGCCGAGCAATACATCGTTGGCGGCACCGAAGGCGTTCAGCAGACTCACCTCCCTCCCCAGTACGCTCATCAGCTTTTCGTTGGGAATGGTGATGAGCGAATCCACGAACTGGCTCAGTTCGCGTATGCCTTCATCGGCGATGGCGCCCCGCTTCTTGCCTTCGAAGGCAAACGGCCGGGTAACCACGGCGACAGTGAGGATGCCCATCTCCTTGGCCACCTGCGCCACCACGGGGGCGGCCCCGGTTCCGGTCCCGCCGCCCATGCCGGCGGTGATAAAGACCATGTCGGAGGCGTCCAGCACGTCCATGATCCGGTCTCGGTCCTCCAGGGCGGCCTGGCGGCCGATGTCGGGATCGGCCCCCGCGCCCAGCCCCTTGGTGACATTGCCACCCAGTTGCAGAATGGTCCGGGCGCTGGAGTTCTTCAGCGCCTGTGCATCGGTATTGGCGCAGATGAATTCCACACCGTCTATACTGGCGCGCAGCATGTGTTCAACGGCGTTGCCGCCGCCGCCCCCGACGCCGAGTACCTTGATAACGGCCGCTTGATTGGCAGCATCGACTAGTTCAAACATTTCCCGGTTCCTCCTCTTTTATGGATACGACTTAAAAATTGCCCTGAAACCAGTTCTTCATCCTTTCCCACACCGCGCGCAGGCCCCCTTCGCTGTGGAAGCCGGGCACGGCGTCGTGGATCTGGCGCTGGCCGAACAGCAACAGCCCCACGCCGGTGGAATAAATCGGATTCTTGACCACGTCGGAAAGTCCCCGCACCAGCTGCGGCACCCCGACCCGGACCGGCATGTGGAAGATCTCCTCGGCCAGCTCCACCACACCCTCCATCTTGGAACTGCCGCCGGTGAGCACGACGCCGGCCGCAATCAGGTCCTCGTAGCCGCTGCGGCGCAGCTCCGCCTGCACCAGGGTGAACAGCTCCTCATAACGCGGCTCAACCACCTCCGCCAGGGTCTGTCTGGACAGGCGCCGCGGCGGCCGCTCGCCGACGCTGGGCACCTCTATGGTCTCATCCGAATGGGCCAGCTGGGTCAGGGCGCAGGCGTAACGCACCTTGATATCCTCGGCGTGCTGGGTGGGTGTACGCAGCGCCACGGCGATGTCATTGGTGACCTGATCACCGGCGATGGGAATCACGGCGGTGTGGTGGATGGAGCCGTCGGTGAACACGGCAATGTCGGTGGTGCCGCCACCGATGTCTACCAGGCACACCCCCAGTTCCTTCTCGTCATCGGTGAGCACGGCGTAGCTGGCGGCGAGCTGTTCGAGGATGATGTCATCCACGTCCAGGCCGCAGCGGCGCACGCACTTGACGATGTTCTGGGCGGCGCTGACGGCTCCGGTGACCATGTGCACCTTGGCTTCCAGGCGCACACCCGACATGCCTATGGGTTCCTTGATGCCCTCCTGGCTGTCGATGATGAATTCCTGCGGCAGGATGTGCAGGATCTTCTGATCCGCGGGGATGGCCACGGCCCGCGCCGCGTCGATGACCCGGTCCACGTCGCTGACCGAGACCTCGTTGTCGCGGATGGCGACGATGCCGTGGGAGTTGAGGCTGCGGATGTGGCTGCCGGCGATGCCGGTAAATACGGAATGCACCTCGCAGCCCGCCATCAGCTCCGCCTCTTCGACGGCGCGCTGGATGGAATGCACGGTGGATTCAATGTTAACGACCACGCCCTTCTTCAATCCCCGGGATCGGCTGGAGCCTATCCCGATGACCTCGACTTCGCCGTCGGGCGTGACCTCGCCGACGATGGTGACGACCTTGGACGTGCCTATGTCCAGGCCGACGATGAGGTTCTTATCCGCTTTTTTCGCCATACGTTTAGCGCCCCGCTTACAGATCAGGTTTATGGTCAGGTTTCCACTGCACAGCGAAACCGTTTGTGTACCGCATGTCGACGGACTGCATCTTGTCCAGGCTGGCGTGCAGCTGCGTCGGCACGTGCCGGGCAAAGCGCTGCACGCGCCGGACAATATTCATTCGTCCCAGACGGATCAGGGGGCCGCCGGCCAGCCGCACCCGCCAGGCCCGGCGCTTGCTCAGGGTGATCGCGGCGACCTTAAGTCCCGGCGGCAGCAGCGCGCGCACTTTGTTGTAGAACGCCATCACCTTGGGATAGGTCCCCGCCGGTCCCCGGAACCGCGGCAGGCCGTCCGGAAGGGTGTCGGGATCGGGAGTGAACAGGTCCCCGTCCGCATTCAGCAGCCCCGTCTCGTTCCAGCGCGCCACCGGCCGCTGCTCCCGGATGAGAACGTTGATCCGGTCCGGCCACACCCGCTTCACCGTCACCGCGCTGATCCAGGGGTCCCCCAGCAGGACTCGCTGTATAGTCTTGACGTTGACATTGAAGAAGCCGCCGCTGACCACCTTGGCGGCGCGCGCCTGCAGTGCAGACAGGGACAGGTGCCGGAATTCCCCCTGCACCTTGACGTGACGGATGGGCAGGGTCTGCGGGTCCATGAGGCGGACCGCACCAAACCCGGACAGCAGCAGCAGAAGCGCCACCAGTACCAGGCCCGACCGGCGGCGTTCCGCCGCCTCCGGTGCACGATCGTGAGTTTCCAGGCCCGTAGTCAGCACCCGGCTGTTCATGACCGCACCTCCTGACGCAGCCCGTCGCGGCTCAGACTGGTCTCGAGGATGCGCACCACCAGGTCATTGAAGTCCATGCCCGCCTGCCGGGCGGCCATGGGCACCAGGCTGTGGCTGGTCATGCCGGGGATGGTGTTCACCTCGATCAGCCACGGCTGCCCCGCCTCGTCCAGCATGAAATCCGCCCGGCCCCAGCCGCTGGCGTCGATAGCGCGGAACGCCTGCAGCATCATTTCGCCCAGTTCCCGTTCCCGCGCCTCCGGCAGACCGCAGGGACACAGGTATTGCGTGTCTTCGGCCAGGTACTTGGCCTCGTAGTCGTAGAATTCCCGCGGCGTCTCCAGCCGTATCATGGGTAGCACGGTCTCCCCAAGAATGGCGGCGGTATATTCCCCCCCTGTGATCCAGCACTCCGCCATGACCCTATCATCCAGTTGCCGCGACGCTTCCCAGGCGGATTGCAGCCCGCCGGGCTCGGTCACCTTGGCGGCGCCGCAGCTGGATCCCTCATGGACGGGCTTGACGATGACCGGCAATCCCAGCTTTTCCGGAATGGCTTCAAGGTCCGCAACGGACTCGATTTCGATAAACGCCGGTGTCGGTATGCCCAGGTTCTGCCACAGTCGCTTGCAGCGCACCTTGTCCATGGCCAGGGCGGAACCGAGAACGCCGCTGCCGGTATAGGGAATGCCCAGGGTCTCCAGGGCCCCCTGTATCACCCCGTCCTCGCCGCCGCGCCCGTGCAGGGCGATGAAGGCCCGGTCGAAACCCTCTTCCAGGAGGCAGGTCAGCGGCTGCTCCCCGGTATCCACCGGGTGCGCGTCCACGCCCCTGGCCAGGAGCGCGTCCAGGACCGCGCGGCCGGTCTGAAGGGAGATGTCCCGCTCGGCGGAATCCCCGCCCAACAGCACCGCCACCTTGCCGAAATGTCGTGTCGTCTGCGTCGCCATTAGCATGAGTCAGTTCTTGACACCGATGATCCGGACTTCACGCTGCAGCCGGATCCCGTGTTCCCGTTCTACGGTCGCGGCGATCAGGTCGATCAGCGCCTCTATATCCGCGGCGCTCGCCGTGCCGTCGTTGATGATGAAGTTCGCGTGTTTCTCCGAGACCCGCGCCCCGCCCAGGCGCCGGCCCTTGAGGCCGCAGGCCTCGATGAGCCGTGCCGCGTGATCCCCCGCCGGGTTGCGGAACACGGAACCGCAGCTGTATTCCCCCATGGGCTGGGTTGCCGAGCGCCGCGCCAGCAGCTCGCGGATGCGCTCCCGGCCCTGGTCATCGGACGCTCTCGCCAGTTGCAGCCGTGCCGAAATAAACCATTCACCCGAAGGCAGGTTGACCGTGCGGTAACCGACCTCCAGATCGGCACGCGTGTGCAGCCGATGCTCACCCCGCCGGTTCATGGTCTCCGCTTCAGTGACGATGTCCCAGGTCTCGCCGCCGAAGGCGCCGGCATTCATGGCCAGGGCGCCGCCCAGGGTGCCGGGGATGCCGGCCAGGAACTCGGCGCCGGTCAGACCCGCCCGCACCGAGAAGCGCGCCACCTTGGCACAGGGCACACCCGCCCCAGCCCGGATTACGCCACCGGCCTCCTCCTCCAGATCGCCCAGGACGTTCTTCACACAGATCACCGTCCCGCGTACGCCGCCGTCGCGGACCAGCAGGTTGCTGCCCAGCCCCAGCCAGGTCACTTCTTCTTCCTCCGGCAGCTGGGCGACAAACTCCGCCAGGTCATCCGCGTCCGCCGGGATATAGAAGCGGTCTGCGTTCCCGCCCGCGTGCCAGGAGGTGTATCCCGCCAGGGGTTCGTCGCGGCGCAGTTCGCCGCGCAGCCTGCCGGGATCAGTGCTCATGGCCCGATAACCTGTCTCACGTTTTGTTGCCTGGACAAGAAGCACCTCAATGCACGCTCCCGCTGTATTGGGTCATGAGTTCGGGACCGAGACTGCCAATGTCCCCGGCTCCCAGGATCAGCAGGATGTCGCCATCGCCCACCAGGGCCGGCAGCATGGCGGCGATCTCACCGCGGTCTTCCACGAACAGGGGCTCCACCCCGCCCCGCAGCCGCAGCGCCCGGCACAGATCGCGCGCGTCGGCGCCGGGAATGGGGGCCTCGCCGGCGGCATAGACGTCCAGCATGATCAGCACCTCCATCCCGGACAGGACCTGGCAGAAATCCTCGAACAGGTCGCGGGTACGGGTGTAGCGGTGCGGCTGGAAGATCACCACCACCCGGCGCCCGGGCCAGCCCGCGCGCAAGGCCTCCAGGATTGCCAGGATCTCGCGGGGGTGATGGGCGTAATCGTCGATGATCAGCACCTGCTTGCCATCAATGACGGCGTTGCCGAGGATGTCGCAGCGCCGGGCGATACCCTCAAAGCCAGCCAGGGCCCGGCTGATGGCCAGGTCCGGTACATCCAGCTGTTTGGCGACGATGATCGCCGCCAGGGCATTCTGCACGTTGTGATCCCCCGGCATGTTCAGCCGTATCTGCAGCGGCTCATCGCCGCCCGGGCCGGACACGGTGAACGTGCTCGCGCGTTCCCCGTGGCGTATGTACGTCGCCGTGTAATCGGCCTTCTCATGAATCCCGTAAGAAATGAACGGTTTGGTCAGGCGCGGCATGATCTCGCGTACGCCGGCATCGTCGGCGCACAGGACCGCCAGCCCGTAAAAGGGCAGGTGCTGCAGGAACCGGATGAAGTTTTCCTGCAGCAGTCGATAATCGCCGCCATAGGTATCCATGTGATCGGCGTCGATATTGGTCAGCACCGCCATCACGGGCTGCAGGTGCAGGAAGGAGGCGTCGCTCTCGTCGGCCTCGGCCACCAGATAGGCGCCGCTACCGAGCCGGGCGTTGGACTTGCCGCTGTTCAGGCGCCCGCCGATGACATAGGTGGGATCCAGGCCTCCCTCGGTGAGCACG
>JARRRO010000023.1:0-9557 GCA_037380645.1 Gammaproteobacteria bacterium
ATCTGTTTTTTGAGCAGGGACCGGATCTCGGCCAGGGAGATGCCGTAGCGGGGCAGATCCCTCGCATCCACGAGATGGAATTTCTGGACCACCACCTTGGGGCCGGCTTCGACCTTGAACGGTCGCTTGATCACGGGAGGAATCTTCAGGATTTCCCCCGGCGGTTTTGGAGGCATGAGCGGCTTGCCGGTCTCTTCAGGACGGATGGCGCCCGGTCTGACCGACTCAGGAAGCCTGCTCGACTGAGCAAACACGCTGGTCATTACGGGCAGGAAGGCCAGTATCCAAAGCAGCCGCGTCGGATGATGGCTCAGTATCCCCCGGATCACAGTCACGGAATATTACATTCTCTTTAGTTATTCGTTGCCTGGATTCAGTGCCCCACGGAGCGCCTGAACCGGTCTCCGCTAGATTAAGATGTCACTCCCCGATGCCAATCCGTGAAACTATATCAGTATCAGCAGGTTACGGTAAAGACAAAAATCAAAGTATTTACACAAAAAACACTGATTATTTACTGATTATAAGGAAGTTTTTCCTGGCCCGTTTCGGGGTGTCTGGGGGGCACGGCGACATCCGCTGCAAATCGCCGCAGTTCGTCCTGGGAGGCTGCTATTGATGGGCTGTTTTTACCTTCCTGCTGTTGTTCAACCGCTGGCTGATCTTGCCCTCGGCCAGCGACTGCAGGGGAGTGTCGACCCCGGGCAGATCAGCCACCTTGACCGGTCGTCCCATTTCATGCCGCCGCCGCTGTACCAGCCGGGCTTATGCTCGGCGTAGGTATATGCCACTTTGGTCTAAACGATCTTGCCCGTCTTGATGGCCTTGACGAAGCCACTTACCCCGACCTTATGGACCAGAACTCGGCACCCCTGTCCAGCTAGCAAAGGAGAACTATGTCACAGGGGAAAAGCCCCGGTCCATGCCCCTGAGCCGCCGGCCAAACCGTTTTTTTCCTTCACGAATAATGGGGTATGATGAATACTGGACTATATGCTGTAACTATGATTGTATAACTGAGACATATCAAGGGATTATGCAACAGAGCAGGGACCGCGGGGGAAGTTGCAACGGCAGGCTCGTCACCGGAGATCATGCCATTTGAAGGCATGAACAGCATAGCTATGAACGACAACCAGTTAGGGAAGATTGTTAAGAACAGCACGCCCGCTGGCGGGAGACGTGGCGCCATAACAAGACTGTCCTGATGGCACCGAAAACCAAAAACCTCGCTATCCTCTTCGCCGATGTCAGCGGCAGTACGCGTCTGTTTGAAACCCTGGGCGATGCCATGGCCCGGGTCAGGGTGGCGGACTGCCTGGAAACCCTTACCGAGGTCACCAAGGAACATAACGGCACCGTCATCAAAACCATCGGTGACGAAATCATGTGTACGTTCCCCACCGCCAACGACGCCGCCAAGGCGGCCTGCGAGATGCACGAAGCCCTGGAAGAAGACATAACCGAGGGCGGCGGTGAAGGTACGACGCTGTCCATCCGGGTCGGCATGCATTATGGTCCGGCCATCCTGGAATCCGGCGACGTATTCGGTGACGCCGTCAATGTCGCGGCCAGGATGACTGCCCAAGCCAAGGGCGGTCAAATCATCTCTACCCAGAGCACCATCGACAAGCTGGAGCCGCTGCTGCGGGCCAGTACGCGCTTTGTTGATCGGGCCCCCATCAAGGGAAAGAAGGAGGAAATCGAGATTTACGAAATCATCTGGCAGGAAGAGGATGTGACCCGTATGGCGACCGGGCTGCTGCACGGTGAATCCAAACCGGAAGTCTGTCTCAGGATCAGCTACAACAATAAAGAGGTGGTACTTAACAGGCAGAAAACCGGACTCATTATGGGACGCAGCCAGAGCTGCGACCTCTCCGTCAATGAGAAACTTGCGTCGCGCCAGCATGTTCGTATCGAAATGCGCCGGGACAAATTCTTCATTATAGACCAGAGTACCAATGGCACCCATGTGCTTATCGACGGTACGGAAGAAGCATTTCTCCGTCGCGAGGAAATGCCGCTGCATGGCACCGGCCGTATCAGCCTGGGAAAGTCGTTTGAAGAACAACCCACCGAAGTCGTTTCCTTTGCCCATGACGTTTCATAATCGACATCAGCGTCGGCAAGCACACCGTCCCTGGCCGGTGAAAGGCCTGCAGCGCCGGAGAAACAAGCAACATTTGTCATCCGCGGTCTGAGCGACTATGTCTACCCCCAGCCCAGATACAAACCGCCGCCTGAGTTGGTCCTCCTTTGGCATCAGCGACGTCGGTTAGGTTCGCAAACATAATGAGGACAGCATGCTGGAGCGACCGGAGATCGGACTCTGGGCGGTTGCTGATGGCATGGGTGGTCACGCCAAGGGGGATGTCGCCAGCCAGATGATCATCGACTCACTGAAAAGAGTGCACGAGGGAACTTCTCTTAACCGCTTCGTTGACGAGATCGAAGACCATATCATGGCGGTCAACAGGAAGCTGATTGAAAAGGCGGACGAAACCGACAGAAGGGTCACCATCGGCAGCACCGTCGTTATCCTGCTGACCTACAACCAGTACTGCGTCTACCTCTGGGCGGGAGACAGCCGTTTGTACCGTCTGCGCAATCGCGAGATGCGCCAGATCTCCACCGATCACTCTCAGGTGGAAATGTACATCGAACAGGGATTGATCAGCCGGGAAGAGGCGCTCACCCACCCCCACGGCAACATGATCACCCGGGCCGTTGGCGCCACCGAGGACTTGCACCTGGACATGGACATCCAGAAACTGGCCAGGGGAGACCGATACCTCCTCTGCAGCGACGGCCTGACCAAACATATCAATGACGTCGAACTGGAGGCATATCTGCGCGAAGGCTCACCGGAAGATTGCTGCCGGCGCCTTATTGATACCACACTCGCCCGCGGCGCTGGCGACAATGTCACGGTAATCATCGTCGATATTGATTAAAATTATGAAATACGCCTTGAGGAGTTGGGAAAGTGGCTGATTTCAAGACTGCGCTGGAGGCCCTGTCTAACGGCAAGATCAACCTGGATGCCCTGTCCGGGCAGCTGGATAATCTGCTGAAACAAAATCCCACGTTCGCCGTCCACTTCCTGGAGCAATTGGACGACGGCTATGCCTCGGAATTGGTCGACGATCAGGACTACGCGACCCTGAAACGCCAGATCAACCAGTACCGCCGCCAGCATGCCGCGGAAACGGAATCGGGCGCGCCGGCCGGCAGGGAAGCCACTATCTTCGCCCAAGATGATCTCCCGTCCCAGCCCTCCGCTCCCCCTTCTGGCGGGGAAACAGTTGCCGCCGCGCAAGGGGAAACAGCTGCCGAAATGCTGTCCGAGAAGGAAAAGGCTAAAAGCCACCCCAGCTCCTTGGAGTTCGACGTCAGCATGACCCAGTCCGATACCTCGCCGTCGGTCGGTTCCGCCACCGGACCCACTGGCACGGCCTGGGAAGAGCCGCAGCAGGCCACCAGCCAGCAGGTACGCGAACTGGGGGTGGGCGACGTCATCAAGGAGCGCTTCAAACTGCTGGACGTCCTCGGCGTCGGCGGCATGGGCAAGGTCTTCAAAGGCATCGATCTGCTCAAGCAGGAGGCGCGCGACAAGAATCCCTATGTGGCCATCAAACTGCTGAACGAGGATTTCAAGTCCCATCCCGAAGCATTCATTTCCCTGCAGCGTGAATCGTCCCGTCAGCAGAAGCTGGCCCATCCGAACATCGCCACGGTCTATGACTTCGACCGCATCGGCGGCCCCGGCACGCCGGTTTTCATCACCATGGAGCTGATGGAAGGCCAGCCGTTGAATAGCTATATCAAGAAGGTGGTGCGCAAGAAGGGCGGCATGCCCTACGAGGAGGCCTTTCATATCGTCAAGCAACTGGCCTCGGCCCTGGAGTACGCCCACGAACGCCGCCTGGTGCACTCGGACTTCAAGCCGGGCAACGCCTTCCTGTGCGATGACAGCACCGTCAAGACGCTGGACTTCGGCATTGCCCGGGCAGTGAAGAACCCGGTCACCGGCGAGGCGGAAAAGACCCTGTTCGACCCGGGCAAGCTGGGAGCCCTGACCCCCGCCTATGCCAGCCTGGAGATGCTGGAGGGCGAGGAGCCAGACACCCGCGACGATATCTATGCACTGGGCTGCGTCGCCTACGAACTGCTGACCGGAAAGCATCCCTTCAACAAGCTCCCGGCCACCACGGCCAAGGAGAACGGCCTGGTCCCCGCCCCGATCAAGGGCCTGAACAAGAAACAGAACCGGGCCCTCAGACACGCCCTCGCCTTCAGGCGCGAAGACCGCAGCCAGACGGTCACTGACTTCATCGAGGAATTCGAGGGCAAGGCCACGTGGTACAAAAACCCGTACGTCATTGCCGCCGAGTTCCTGCTGGTGCTGGGCATCGCCATGACGGGACCGGTTATCAACTATTTCCACAACAAACACATCCAGGAGCTCATCACCGAACTCAACACCGGCGGCAGCCAGGCCGTGATGGCCAAACTGGATACCATCAAAGGACTGTCCAAGGCCGATCAGGCCACTGTCTTTGATGCGGCCAAGGATCCCGTACAGAAGTATTTCTCCGCCAAGGTCGCCAAGCTCATCGATACCAGCACGGACAATTACAACTTCCCCGCCGCCGAAAACGTCCTGCAGCGGGTCACGAAATACTATCCGGATTCCCTGTTTCTCGAAAACCTGCGCAAGGACGTGGAATTCAACAAGAAACAAAAGGTCGCGGACCTGTATCGGGAATTCATCACCGCCACGGACCCCCAAACGGCCAAGAAGGACCCGGCGGCCATCAACAAGACCAAGGATATACTCAACACCATTCGTGAGAAGATCGATCCTCACCACCCCCTGCTCACCGACCCGAGGCCGGCCAACGCCTACCGGCTGGCGGCGCAGCAGGCCTTCGAAAATGGCAATTACAAGGAGGCCAAGACCCTGGTCGACTCCGGCCTGCAGAACGCCCCCAAGGACCCCCGCCTGACCGACCTCAATGAGAAGATCCAGAAGGCCATCCGTGTGGCCAGCCTGACCGATACCCTCGGCAAGGTGCAGGGGCGCCTCTCCTCCCTGGACGACTACAGGAAATACCAGTCGCAGATCATCGAACTCGCCGGGCTCAGCACGCCTGAACAGAGCCCCGTCCTCAAGACCCTGTCCGACAATCTGAAACAGACCGTCAGGAAGGAGTTGGGCCACATACTCAAGGATGGCACGCGGGCGGATGCCGATAACCTGGCTGGCGAGTTGGGCGAACTGCTCAGCGCCCTGCAGCTGGGCGACCAGCTGACCCGGCTCAAGCTGGCCCACCTGACCGGCGCTGACCGCAAACAGGCCATTGGCAGTATCGTTACCCAGGACGAAAATACGGTCCAGCAGAAACTGGCCGCGCCGGCACCGGAAAATCCTCGATGGGAGGCGGAGCTGTTGTCCAAGGTGCGGGAACTGGACACCCTCAAGAAGGAGGACCCCTCCATCGCTCGGAACCTGCGGTCCACGCGCGATACTATCGCCAAGCTGTATCTCGACAAGGCCGATGCCACCCTCCAGGCGAACCGTTTCGACGCGGCGGAGGAATACGTCAACCGCGGCCTGCGTTTCGCCCCGGATCTGGCGGCGCTCAAAGACGCGGCCAGCCGGGTGGCCCAGGGTCGCCGGGAATTCGAGAAGCAGCAGCGCATCGCCGACCTGAAAAAGCAGTTTGACGTCCAGATCGAGGCGGATCGCGTCACGGACGCCAGGAAGATCCTGGATCAACTCAAGACCGACCTGCCTGCCGGTGATCCCTATATCATCACGGAAGCGCCGACCAAGCTGGCGGCCAGTTACGCCCGGCTGTCCAGGCGCCGTGGTGACGACAAGGATTATACCACCGCCCTGCAGTTGGCCAATGCCGGCCTGGAGCTGTCTCCCGGAGACCAGACGCTGCAGGGCCTTCGCAACGAATACCGGGTCAACGTGAACATCAACCAGTTATCGAAGCGGTTCAAAACCATCGGCCCTCTCACCACTCAGGAGGTGAACGACATCGCCCGCAAGGTGGACGAGATCAATCGGGGCTCACCGACCCGGTCTTCGGAATTCCGCAAGCAGGCCGAAATGCTCCTCAGCCAACGCATCAAATCCCTGGCCCGGAGCGACGAGAACAAAGCGGCGGCCCTGGCGGCGGACGCCGTCACGATCTTCCCCCAAAGCAGCATCCTGGCGGATCTGAAACAGCAATACCAGCTGCAGCCCTGGCCTGACAAGGGAACGGCGGAAGCCGCCGTCAATGCCGGTAAGCTGAGCGAAGCCAACATTATTTTGCAGAAGGCGATAGATGGCGATTACGCCAGTCATCCCGATGTCCTGGCGTTCCAGAAGGAACTGAAAGCGCGCATGCAGCAGGCCAGCCGGATATTTGACAACTACAAGGCCGCCAAACAGGCAGCCGGCAATGACTACAACAAACTGGTCCGGGCCAAAAGCGTGCTCGATAAAGCTAAGGCCCTCTGGTCAGACAACCAGGATATCATCAGCGCCGAGATGACGATAAAGCATCTCATCGCTATAACTACGCCTAAGCCCGGACTGCCGCCGCCCCTTCCCAGCCCACAGCCATGCACACCTGCCCTGGCCGGTTACGGCAGTCGGTTCAGTGCCAGCTGCTATGATTTGGTCGCTAAAAAAACGAAAGGGCCTTTGATGGTGGTGGTACCGGCCGGGGGCAAATTCAAAAAAGACTTCGCCATCGGCAAGTACGAACTCACCGTGAGAGACTGGAGCAATTACTGCAAACTGACCGGAAAATGCAAGCCGGAAACGAACACGGAAAAATTCAATGACCCGGTGACCGGCATCACCCTGCAGCAGGCGCAGGATTACGTCAAATGGCTGTCGGCACGCACCGGCAAGAAATACCGCCTCCCCACACCGGCAGAGTGGAAGTATGCCGCCACCGTCGGCGGCAAACTGACCTCGGATTCGGCGCAATACCAGAAAATGAAAGGATCATTCAATTGCCGGGTCACCCTGGGCGACAAGATCCTCAAGGGCACGGGGGTTGCCAACGTCAAATCCGGGTATTTCAATGCCTGGGGGCTGAAAAACTTCGTCGGTAACGTTCAGGAATGGGCGGTGGGCGCCAACGGTGCCGAGGCCATGGGCGGATCCTATACGGATTCCATCAGCAACTGCGATCTGAACGACGTCCGGACCTCCAACGGCAGCGCGGACAGCACCACCGGCTTCCGCGTGATCCTCGAAGACCTGGGCTGACACAAGCCACTGCGACTCATGCCCCGGATGACACTGCGACAACTGGCCAAGGCCTATGCCAAGGGCGAGCTGGACAAGGACAGCTACCGGCAGGCCCGCGCCAGGCTCATAGAAGGGATCCTCGCCGGGGAGATTCCCCTGCAGGAAAATAATTACCGCCATCCCTCCTCAGGGAAGAGCGACGAGTCCGCCCGGCGCCGTACCCAAAACAAAAAACCTGCCGATCATCCACCGATGTGGCCCGCTCCACCGAAGACGACGACTCCCGGGGAAAAACGGAAAATGCCGCTTATCGGCATGTCCCTGCTCGGTCTCGTCTTTATCTCCCTGCTGGTTCTTTATCTCGCCTATCCCCGGAGTGAAGATACGCCGCAGGGCGGTACCGCCGCCTTCGAGACGAATGCTGCCACGACTGCGAATAATACCGCGGGACGGACATTGATCGCCGCTTTCCTGCAGAAGAGATCCTGGACAAAAGAGAGCATGAAGGATTTTGTCGCGGATTGGCGGGCTTTGCCGCAGGAGGCCAGAAAAGCCGCCGCCGGATCAGTGGAACTGGGGCAGTTGACCAACGCCATTTACAAGCAGCTGCTGGCGGAGCAGGCCCTGTCCGGCCTCGACAACGGCGACGAGGCCGAGAAAAAACAGCGCCAGCTGGTGAAATTTGCGCGCAGCATCGGCATCGATGACCCGCGGATTTCCCTGCCCGAATCCGGCAATGCGCCGCCGTCGGAAGGTGCCGGAAACGCCCCGGGGCAACTGTCCCCCGCCGCCGAGGGGACACAGTCATCGACCACGACCTGCAGTCCTGCGCTGTTGCGGTCCAGCGTCCCTTACTGCCGCGATCCCATTCCGGCCGCGGAGACGAACGGCCCTACCATGGTGGTCGTCCCGCCGGGGAAATTCATCATGGGCGGGAAACTGAAGCAGGAACAACCCCGGCACCGGGTCTCCATAAACTACGTCTTTGCCATCTCGGTGCACGAGATCACCTATGGGGAATTCAGCGCCTACTGCCAGACAACCCGGCAAAAATGCCCCCCGCAGCCCTGGACAGGCAAGGATTACCCCGTGGTGAACATCACCTGGCATCAGGCCCGTGACTATGCCCGCTGGCTCACCGACAACACGGGCAGGCACTACCGCCTGCCCAGCGAAGCGGAATGGGAGTATGCCGCCCGCGCCGGCACGGACACGAGCTATCCTTCCGGCGACCGCCTGACCCACAACGACGCGGTCTTTTCCGGCGACCAGATGTTGAACGGGCCGTTGCCCAAGACCGATCGCAGCATCCACCGCAATCTCTTTCGCATCTACCACATGGCCGGCAACGTCCGGGAATGGACCCTGGACAACTGGCACAAAAACTATCACGGGGCCCCCGGCGACGGCGGCGCGTGGTTGAGCGGCGCCGCCGGCCTGCGCGTCGTCAGGGGCGGCTCCTATGCAGATGCGGCCGCCGCCCTGCGCTCGGCGGCCCGCCTGGCTCTGCCTGCGGACAACGCCGACCGCTATACCGGCTTCAGGGTCGTGCAGGAATTCTCCCGGCAAAATTCATAGGGCGGGTCAGCGGCAGCACCGCATGACTCACCATTTGCAACTCACCCATTCATAATCTCTTCGAACCGGGCTTGGGATGTGGTCTTGTCCCGAACCTGATTTTCCCGCCGGCTGAGGTAGGCATTCTTGGTGAATTCGTAGGGATCCACGCCAGCCTCGCCTATCGATCGCGCGTGGACAGTAGATCGGCCTTGAAGTCGATGAAGTGCAGCATCATCAGGCCGGCCCGCAAAGCGTCGTCGTGCAAATAGGTAAGGGGATTGGGCAAGATACTGTCTATGGCGTTGCCCGCCGCGTCCCTGACGGTAGAGGGGCCGAGCAGGGGGATAATGAGATAGGGGCCGGGCCATCACCCGCGTATCTCCCGCTGGAGCCGGGGCGCAGGCTGTTGCAACCTGAACGTCTAAACCAGAGACTACGCTATCATGATGACAAAATCCATCCACTCGCGGACCCCCTATGCCTGAGGACCATGACCAAAATGCAGGTTCCATAGCGCCGGAACCGGCCAACAACACTGATCCCCGGGAACTGGCCCGTTTCGCCCGCCTTACCGATGACTGGTGGAACCCTCACGGCAGGCTGAAGACCCTGCACGCCATCAACCCGGTCCGCCTGGCGTTCATGACTTCGGCAGTGAACCTCGAAGGCAAACGGGTCCTCGACATCGGCTGCGGCGGCGGGCTGCTGTGCGAGGCCATGGCGACCGGGG
>JARRRO010000024.1:0-15929 GCA_037380645.1 Gammaproteobacteria bacterium
GCCGGTAATGGCGTTGGTCGCCCCCGGTCCGGAGGTGACCAGGACACAGCCCGGCTTGCCGGTGGCGCGGGCGTAACCGTCGGCGGCGTGGGTGGCTCCCTGTTCGTGACGGACCAGGATGTGCTGGACATCGTCCTGCTTGAACAGCTCGTCGTAGATGTGCAGCACGGCCCCGCCAGGATAACCGAACAGGTGCTTGACGCCCTCGTCCCTGAGAGCCCGGACGAAGATCTCGGCGCCGCGTAGTTTTGGTTTTGATTTGGCCACCCCGGTACCCGCCTGTGATTTCGGTGAAACCTCGGGAAGTTACTGATTATCTTATGTGAGGTCAAGTTGTGCTTTGCACAATCCTCCTCTTTCACCCGGAATCGGTCCCGCCCGGCCGAGTATCCACTTTTTCCGTCCAGATCGGGTAACATACGCGGCCAATCCACAGCCCGATAACAACGCAACCGGATCCCCAGCATGCGCAGTTCACAACTCCTGCTCGCCACCCTAAGGGAAGCCCCTGCCGACGCCGAGGTGGCCAGCCATCGCCTGATGATGCGGGCCGGCATGATCCGCCGCCTCGCCGCCGGCATTTACACCTGGCTGCCCCTGGGGTTGCGCGTGCTCCGGAAGGTGGAAGCCATCGTCCGCGACGAGATGGACAGGGCCGGCGCTCAGGAGGTGCTCATGTCCGGGGTGCAACCGGCGGAGTTGTGGCAGGAGTCGGGCCGCTGGGACAAGTACGGCCCGGAGCTCCTGCGCCTCAAGGACCGCCACGACCGGGATTTCTGCCTGGGCCCCACCCACGAGGAGATCATCACCGACCTGGTGCGCCGGGAGATCCGCAGCTACAAGCAGCTACCCGCCAATTTCTACCAGATCCAGACCAAGTTCCGGGACGAGATCCGGCCGCGTTTCGGCATCATGCGGGCGCGCGAGTTCACCATGAAGGACGCCTATTCCTTCCATCTGACCGAGGACTCGCTGCAGGACACCTACGATCACATGTACCAGACTTATTCCCGTATCTTCACACGCCTGGGCCTGGAATTCCGCACCGTCCTGGCCGACACCGGCGCCATCGGCGGTCACGCCTCCCACGAATTCCACGTCCTGGCGGAGTCCGGCGAAGACGCCATCGCCTTCAGCGATGCCGGGGACTATGCCGCCAACGTGGAGCTTGCCGAGGCCCTGGCCCCGTCCGGGGAACGGCCGCCGCCGTCTGAAGAACTGCGTGAGGTGGAGACGCCGGATGCCCATACCATCGCCGATCTGGTCAACGGTTACGGCCTGCCTGTTGAGAAAACCGTCAAGACCCTTATCGTGCACGGCGAGGGCGGCGGCCTCGTCGCCCTGCTGGTGCGCGGCGACCACGAACTGAACGCGGTCAAGGCGGCCAAGCTTCCCGGGGTGGCCGAACCCCTGCAGTTCGCCGGCGAAGTGGATATCCGAAAGGCCGTGGGCGCCGGCCCCGGCTCCCTGGGGCCGGTGAACCTGCCCATCCCCTGCATTGTCGATCGCGCCGTGGCGGTAATCGCCGACTTCAGCGCCGGCGCCAATATCGACGGCAAACATTACTTCGGCATCAACTGGGATCGCGACGTGGTACTGCCCGAGGTGGCGGACCTGCGCAACGTGGTCGAGGGCGACACCAGCCCGGACGGCAAGGGACATCTGGTCATACGCCGCGGCATCGAGGTAGGTCACATCTTCCAGCTGGGGACCAAGTACAGCGAGGCCATGAAGGCCACCTGCCTGGACGAGTCGGGCAACGCAGTGACCCTGATCATGGGCTGCTACGGCATCGGCGTTACCCGCATCGTCGCCGCCGCCATCGAACAGAACCACGACGAGCAGGGGATCATCTGGCCGGACGCCATCGCCCCCTTCACCGTGGCCCTGGTCCCCATCCACATGCACAAGTCGCAGCGCCTGCGCACGGCCGTGGACGAACTCTATGTACAACTGCGCGGGGCGGGCGTGGATGTCCTGCTGGACGACCGCCGCGAGCGGCCCGGGGTCATGTTCGCTGACATGGAGCTCATCGGCATCCCGCACCGGCTGGTGTTCAGCGAAAAGGGCCTGGACGCGGGGACGGTGGAATACAAGGGACGCCGTGATACCGAATCGAAGGATATTGCCTTAGATGAGATTATTCCATTCCTGAAAGAAGTGAGGGGTAAGGAGTAAGGTGTGAGGTGTTAAAAACGTCGAACCGGCATTTCCCTTTCACGCCTCACACCTCACTTAATAACAAAGCCGTCAAACTCCTCCTCTTCGACCTCTTCCACCTCCACCTTCAGCACCCGGGCCAGGTCCGGGCCGCGGTGCAGCCAGGCGATATACTCGTCCACGCGGCGATTATCCCCGGCCGCCACGCCTTCCACCCGGCCGTCGCTGAGGTTGCGCACCCAGCCGCTCAGACCGTGCACATCGGCCTCCCGCTTGGCGGCCATGCGGAAGAACACCCCCTGCACCCGGCCGGACACCAGAAAGTGCACGGTCACGCCGGCAGACCCTTGATGCGCTCGTCAGCCTCGGCCGCGGCGGTACGGACCCCAGCGCCGTCTCGCAGGACAGCGGAAAGCGGTACCGCCAGGCTTTTGTCCAGCCTGGCCCGGTAGTCGCGGATCACCGCATACAGGCCATCAAGTTCCCGGTCCACCGACCTCTCGGGAACCGAGTGCGGCAGGGGCCGGGGGATGATGCGATGCAGATCCAGGACAGTAACGTCGTCAAGGTCCCGGGACAACAGCCATGCCCCCTGGTTGTTGCTCTCCACCCAGCGCGCATCCTGCAGATGTTCCATGATTTCATTGAAGTGGTACTGGGGAATGCGGATGCCGTAGCGACTTATGGCGTTGAATCCCAGGGAACGGCCCTCCTTCTGCACCTGCCACAGCAGCGCGATGATGCGGAAGACCTCGATAAAATCCCAGTCCCCCTCGCGCCTGCCGGCCTTCTCCTGACCTATCCGGAAAGCGGACAGGCAGAAGGTGATATGGGCGCCCAGCAGCACGATGATCCAGGACAGGTATATCCAGATGAGAAAGATGGGAATGATGGCCACGGCCCCGTAGATCTCGTGCGAAGGCACCTTGCTGACGTACAACCCGAAGCCGTACTTGGCCAGTTCGAACAGCACCGCCGCGGTTACGCCGCCGATTAGGGCGTGGCGGGCCATGACGAAACAGTTGGGGATGAGTATGTACAGCAGGGTGAAGGCGACCGTTGAGGTCAGGAACGGCAGCCACGACAGCAGGTGCGTCTTCAATCCGTAACCGCCGCCGACATCGCTAAGCAGCGGCAGGGACAGAAGATAGGAAGTGGAGAGCAGGCCTATTCCCAGCAGCAGCGGACCCAGGGTAATAACTGCCCAGTAAATCAAAAACCGCGACACCGGATTGCGGCGGTGGTGCACGTGCCAGATGGTATTAAGGGTGCCGTCTATGGTGTTCATGAGCATGAGCGCGATGATGAACAGCACGCCCAGCCCGGTGACGGTGAGCTGCGAGGCCTTGGTCGAAAACGTGCTCAGGTAGTCCCGGATGGTCTCACCGAAGTTGGGAACGAAATTGCTGAAGATAAAGGTCTGGATGGCGTCGTTGAACCGGTCGAACATGGGCAGACCGCTGAGAACGGTCAGCGTGACCGCGAACAGGGGAACCAGGGACAGCAAGGTGGTGTAGGCCAGGAACGCGGCGACCTGCATGCCCCGCTGGCGCAGGAACTGCCGGGAGAAGTAGCGGGTGAAGTAGAACAGCCATTCACCCTGGTGTATAAGCCATTTGATATGACGGTTGTGCAGGTAGGCGCGGATATTCATCGTCTGTGAAGGCGTTTTCTCATGCGCTACTGGTTGAGAACCGGTATCGGTTAGAATAACACCGTCCAAGCCCGGGAGGTAACATGAAGGTCACCATCTACCACAATCCGCGCTGCTCCAAGTCCCGCCAGACCCTGGCGCTGCTGCGGGAACAGGGTGTAGAGCCCGAGGTCATCGAATACCTGAAGTCCCCGCCGGATGCGGCCACCCTGAAACGGATCCTGTCCCTGCTGGGCATGGCGCCGCGGGAGCTGATACGAAAAAAGGAGGCGGTATACAGGGAAAGGAATCTGGACGATCCCGGCCTCTCTGATGACGATCTCATCACCGCCATGGTGAACAATCCGGTGTTGATGGAACGGCCCGTGGTCCTCGCCGACGGCCGCGCCGCCCTCGGCCGCCCGCCGGAGAAGGTGCTGGAGATCCTGTGACATGGCGGAGATACTGGTGCTCTATTACAGCCGCTTCGGCAACGTGGCGGCCATGGCCGCCCAGGTCTGCCGCGGCATCGAATCCGTTTCCGGCTGCAGCGCCCGCCTGCGTACCGTCCCCGCCGTCTCCGCCGAGACCGAGTCCACCGGGCCCGAGATACCGGAGTCCGGACCGCCGTACGCCAGCTTGGACGACCTGAAGGAATGCGACGGCCTGGCCCTGGGCAGTCCCACCCGTTTCGGCAATATGGCCGCGCCCCTGAAATATTTCCTGGACGGAAGTGGCGGCCTGTGGGCCGCGGGCGCCCTGGTGGGCAAACCGGCCGCGGTGTTCACCTCCACCGCCAGCCTCCACGGCGGCCAGGAAAGCACGCTGCTGTCCATGACGCTGCCACTGCTGCACCACGGCATGCTGGTCCTGGGCCTGCCCTATTCAGAACCGGAACTGACTACCACCCGCTCCGGTGGCACGCCCTACGGCGCCAGCCACGTCGCCGGTCCCGACAGCGACGTCCCGCTCACGGAAGAGGAGAAAAACCTGTGCCTGGCCCTGGGCCGGCGCCTGGCGGAAACCGCCGTTCGCCTGAAGGCGAACGGCGGGTAAGGGATTAAGTGTAAGGAGTGAGGGGGACGAAGCTCAAACGTTGTTACTCCTTACACCTCACTCCTCACCTTTATCAAGGAGTTCCCGCACGAAAGGCACGGTAAGTTTGCGTTTGGCTGCCAGGCTGGCCTCATCCAGGCGATCCAGAAACCGGAACAGGCTGTGGGTGTCCCGGGCCAGGCGCCGGGCGATATAGGCTGTCACCTCATCGCTGAGATCGAAGCCGCGTCGCCTGGCCCGCTGCCGCAGGACCCCCAGCCGTGCCGTTTCCGGCAATGGCGTCAGGTGGAAAATCAGGCCCGACTGCAGCCGGGACTTCAGATCCGGCAGGTCCAGGGGCAGGCCGCGCGGACTCACGGAGGCGCTGAAGACCAGGGTATTGCCGGCCTCCACCAGGCCGTTGAAGAGATTGAAAACAGCCCGCTCCCACCGGTCGCTGCCGGCAACGGCGTGGACATCATCCATGCACACCAGGTGCAGCTGTTCCAGGCCCTGCAGCATCCCCGGCTCCAGGGCAGCATGCTCGCCCAGGGGCAGGTAGGCGCTGCGCCCGCCCTGGCCCGCTATGCGCGTACACATGGCCTGCAACAGGTGGCTCTTGCCCGTCCCGCTCTCACCCCACAGGCAGGTACTGCCGCCGCTGCCGACGCGTACCCCGAGCAGGTGCTCCAGCGCCTCGCGGTTGTCACCTGCCCAGTACTGTTCCAGTTCATAATGATCATACTGCCTAAACGGCAGGGGGATCTGTCCGGGCTGCACCGGCGCGTCCGTCACGGCGTGTAAAACCCGCTGCTGGTATAGCGGGCGTGGGCAAAACGCAGCAGCACTGTGATGACTGCGGCGGCGGGCAGCGCCAGCAGGACGCCAAAGAAGCCGAACAACTGGCCTCCCGCCATGATGGCGAAGATCACCGCCACCGGGTGCAGGCCGATACGCTCCCCCACCAGCAGCGGCGACAGGACCATGCCTTCGATGCTCTGGCCGATACCGAAGACCAGTCCCACGTAGACCAGATGCAGCACATCGTGAAACTGCAGGAAGGCGGCGATGCCGGCCACCACAATGCCAGTGATGGAGCCCAGGTAGGGGATGAAGCTCACCAGGCCCGCCCCCAGGCCGATGAGGAGGGCAGATTCCAGCCCCGCCAGCCACAGTCCCACTGTGTAGATTAACGCCAGGGCCAGCATCACCATCAGCTGGCCACGCAGGAATTCCGCCAGCACGGCGTCGCAGTCCCGGGCCAGGCGGGTCACCGTGGCGTCTATGCCCAGCTTTGCGGACAGCAGCGGCAGGAGGTGGGATTGCAACCAGTCGATCAGCGTCGGCACCCGCCGCAGCAGCGCGAAGATCTGATCCTGCAGCAGGGGGAACAGGATCAGCACCAGTCCGAGGGCGGCCGCGATCATGATCAGGAAGACGATGACCACGGACAGGGTCCGGGACAGCTTGAACCCTTCCAGGCGATCCACCACGGGGTCCCCCAGGTAGGCCAGGGCGGCGGCCACCAGGAAGGGATTGAGCACGGGTGCCAGCAGGTACAGCAGCCAGCCGCACACCAGCAGCCCCGCCAGGCACAGCCATTTCTGGGCGTCGGTCAGCACAGCCGGTTCAGGGCAGCAGGCGGTATACGTCGGGGCCGCCGCCGCTTATGGCCTGCATGACCCGGCCCAGGGTGATGGTCTGTTTCAGCGCGGCCTCGCCGCCGTGGGCGGTGACGGAAAACTGCACCGTACCGGGTTCGACCCGGTCCACCTGAACATCGGTCACCGGGCTCAGGGACTGCAGGTATTTCAGCACCCGGGCGTACTGCCTCGCGCTGTTGACATCCTGCACCTGGATGGACACCTGCTCCGTCCCGGTGGTGCCGGTGGACTGGACGAAGCGCGAGGCCAGATGATCAGCCAGGCCATCCACACCCTCGTCAAGCACGGCGTCGGACGTTTCCCCGTCGGCGCTCCAGGTGGCGGGATCGCCGTCCACGGAAAGGGTCCACTGCGCCTCCCAGATGCCGGGCGTGGACATGGTGATCTTGCCCACCAGGACGGTATCCGCCGGGTAACGGCGGGACGCCTCCAGCACCGGCTGGCTGAAGCCGCCCCAGATATCGCTGACCTTGAGGTTGCTGGTGTCCTCAATGTCCATGAGGGGAAAGATCAGGACCACGCCGCGCATGGCCGCCCGGTGGTCCAGTTCACGGATATAGTCCGGTTTGTCCTCCATGCCCACCAGCCGGCGCCCGTTCTGATCCTGCACCGCCAGCCACACCAGGGTGGACGGCCTCTCCTTGCCCCACACCGGGATGCCCAGGCTGCGCAGCTCGCTGTTTAGCGTCGGCTCATCGAAGCTTACGTGCAGGTGCAGCTCCTGTTCCTTGTCGCCCCCCGCCGCCGCGCCGGCGGGAACCTCGATGTAGCGGTATTGCTGGATATAATTGTCCGCTTTTTCCACCACGGGCTGCAGGGAAGTGCGTTCGGGAGCAAAGCGGTCACCGGTGATCTTGATCAGAACCACGCGCATGGCCGATTGCACGGCGGGCTCCCGGTGCTCAGCAAGCTGATCCGGTACCGGGACTTCTGCTTCGTACAGGCCCGGCACCTTGACCGCGTATGCCGGCAATGACATCCAGCACAGGACAAGCACCGGCAACAACATCGCTTTTTTCATAGACGCCAAGCTATGCAAGTGTCGATCACAAGTCAAGGCACGCGGCGACTGCTGCAATCCCCGAGGATTGCGGCGTTTGTTGCGGCTCTATACTATTGTCTCCATGCCCGACAAAAAGCCCACATCTTATGACGACGCCGGCGTCAGCATCGAACGCGGCAGTGAGCTGGTCGAACGGCTCAAGGCCCGTCTCAAGGGGACAGCGCGGCCCGGGGTCATGGGCGGTATAGGCGGTTTCGGCGGCCTGTTCGATATTGCCTCCCTGGGGTACCGGGAACCCGTACTCGTTGCAGGTACAGACGGCGTGGGTACCAAGCTGAAACTGGCGGTGGCGACCGGCAGGCATGATACCATCGGCATCGATCTGGTCGCCATGTGCGTCAACGATCTGCTGGTGCAGGGCGCCGAGCCGCTGTTCTTCCTGGATTACTACGTCTGTGAAAGCCTCGACGTGGACGTGGCCGAGTCGGTCATCGCCGGCATCGCCCGGGGTTGCGAGATCGCCGCCTGCGCCCTCATCGGCGGTGAGACGGCGGAACACCCCGGGGCGTTTCCCCCGGGAGAATATGACCTCGCCGGTTTCTGCGTCGGCGTGGTGGAAAAATCACGCCTGGTCAACGGCGAATCCGTCGCCGACGGTGACGCCGTCATCGCGCTCGCCTCCAGCGGTCCCCACGCCAACGGCTATTCCCTGATCCGGAGACTGTTGAAACAGACCGGTACCACGCTGCGGGACGGGTTCGGCGACGGGACCTTCGCCGACGTGCTGCTGCAGCCCACACTCATCTACGTCAGGCCGGTGAGGGAACTGCTGTCCCGCCTGACCATCAAGGGCATGGCCCACATCACCGGCGGGGGGGTGATCGAGAATCTCCCCCGGGTGCTGCCCGAAGGGACGGCGGCGGAGATCGACCTGTCCGCCTGGGACCTTCCCGACATCTTCCTGTGGCTGCAGGAGGCGGGTTCCCTCGACGCCTGGGAGCTGTTCCGGACCTTCAACTGCGGCGTGGGTTATGCCGTCATCGTCGCCGATTCCGATGCTCAGGCGGCTGTCGATGATCTGAACGCTGCGGGCCAGACCGCCTGGCGCCTGGGCCGCATCCGCAAGCGCCGGAAAGACGAAGCACAGGTCGTCCTGACAGAGTGATGATTCGTCGCTAGGGCCGCTTCGGCTTTACGAAGCGCAGCGTCATGTTATCGGCCTCGCCGATGGAGACATAGGGCTCCTTCTTGCCTTTCCTGAGACTCGGCGACAGAAACCAGACGGAATATTCATGATTGTCCTTGGGGTTCGCGTTGATTTCGGAGGAGGCGGCGAGCTCGAAGCCGGCGCGACGGGCTTCGGCGACGACAAATGCCTGCGGCAGACGTCCCTTTGTATAAGTCTTGTACGCCGGTGCACCGGCTTTAGCGCGGTGAGCGACCACGCCCAGAACGCCGCCCGGCTTGAGCGTCAGGTAGGCCTCGCGGAAGAAACGCTGCATCACCTCATCAGTCACCTCGCCGTGCACGTTGCCGAAGAGGAGGTCGTGCATGTTGCGGAAGGTGAGGATCATGTCGGCGGAGCCGGGCGGCCCGAGCGGCATGTACACGGGCGCCTCGAAGGGCGTGAGCCGGACCTTGCCGTAGATCTCCGGCTTGGCGGCGAGCTTCGCCTCAAAGCGTTTTGCCATGCGGCGGATGAAGGGATTCTCGCTCTGCTTTGGAAAACTCGCCTCGACCAGCTGGCCATGGTCGCGCAGGAACGGCGCCAGGATCTCGGTGTACCAGCCTCCGCCCGGAATCACCTCGACCACGGTCATGTCGGGCCGGATGCCGAAGAACTCGAGAGTCTGCACGGGGTGGCGCCAGCGGTCGCGCTCCCGGAATGCGGGCGTGCGCCAGGATCCCCCAACTGCCGCCTCGAGCGCGGCGTGAACGCGGGGTGGAGTGGCGGACTCCTCCGCACCTGTACATATCTGTGGCAACCCGAGCGTGGCGAGCACCAGGCCGACTGCGAGTGTAGCGTTCTTGAGCCTTCTCATGGATCCGTTCTCCTTGTGGGTGAATCGCAGGGATCGCGTGGACAACTGCATCTTCGCTGGGCGGATTTCCGGGCCTCGACAACACCACGGTCCCTTCGAGCGCAGCATAACCGGCTGACTGCGAACCGTCCAGCCAATCTAAATACTGAATGACTGGCCTTTTACCCTCTTCGTTGTCTGCCTCATTATCCCCGTAGCCATCCCGGGGTCATTGTAAATTTATTAATCCTTGCCTCCGATCTTCGTTCGCACGGCGGCGAGGATGCCGCGCAGGATGTTATATTCATTCTGATCCAGGCCCACCCTGCTGAACAGGCGCTTCAGGCGGCGCATCAGCCGCCTCGGTTTTTCCGGATCCAGGAAGCCGATGTCAATCAGGCACTGTTCCAGCTGCCGGTAAAACCGGTCCATGTCCTCCATGGTCACCGCGGATGCATCGTCGGGCAAGGGCTCCGGTTTCACGGCGGCGTGCCGGTACAATTCATAGCACAGGATCTGCACGGCTGCGGCCAGGTTCAGCGAAGAGAATTCAGGGCTGGCGGGAATGGTGATCATCCTGTTGCATAATTCCAGTTCCTGGTTGGTGAGGCCGGAACTCTCCCGGCCGAACACCACGGCGGCCCGGGTTTCCCCGTTGGCAGAACGGAACATTTCTGCCGCCGCCTCTGCCGGGTTCAGGCATGGCCAGGGAATACTGCGCATCCTGGCACTGGTCCCGTATACCAGAGCACAGTCGCTGACGGCCTCTCGCAGCGAGTCGAAAAGGCCGGCCGATGCGAGAATGTCATCGGCCCCGGCGGCCCGGGCCGTCACCTCCGCGGACGGGAATATCTTGGGCGAAACAAGACAGAGATTTGCAATGCCCATGGTCTTCATGGCGCGGGCAGCTGCGCCGATGTTGCCCGGATGAGTCGTCCCAACCAGGACGATCTTGATATGATTCATGTGCATAGGCTTCACAACATTGAAACGGCCGGCTTCACGGGGGATAGAGGGGGCCGTAGAATAGCCCCTGATTGCTTCCGGAGAGTGACATGCATCCCATGCTGAATATTGGAATCCGCGCCGCCCGTGCAGCCGGGGATCAGATTATACGCTATATGGACCGCGTCCAGGACATGGCGGTCAACAGCAAGGGACGCAATGACTTTGTCACCGAGGTCGACCGGCACGCCGAGAGGATCATCATGGACACCCTGCATAAATCCTATCCGTCGCACTCCATCCTCGCCGAGGAAAGTGGCAGGCATGGCGAGGGGGAATACCAGTGGGTGATCGATCCGCTGGACGGCACCACCAATTACCTGCACGGGTTTCCGCAGTTCGCCGTATCCATCGCCCTGAAATACCGCGGCGAACTGGACCAGGCGCTGGTGTACGACCCCCTGCGGCAGGAGCTGTTCACCGCCAGCAGGGGCGGCGGCGCCTTTCTGAACAACCGCCGCATCCGGGTGAGCAGCCGCCATTCCCTGAACGGGGCGCTGCTGGGGACGGGGTTTCCCTTCGGCGACAGCAGCAGGCTCGAGGACTTCATCAGCACTTTCAGGGCCATCTTCCCCATGACCGCCGGCATTCGCCGCGCCGGGGCCGCCTCGCTGGACCTCGCCTACGTCGCCTGCGGCCGTCTCGACGGCTTCTGGGAGTTCGATCTTAATGAATGGGACATCGCCGCCGGCGTGCTGCTGATCCTGGAGGCCGGCGGCCTGGTCAGCGGCATCGAGGGCGATCACGCCTACCTTGTAAACGGCAACATCATCGCCGCCAATCCCAGGATCCACCGGGAGATGCGGAAACAGTTCAAAGACGCCGGGATAGGCTGATCCGGCATAACGGAGTCATACACGACATGGCATATACACTCTCGGTCATTATCCCCTGCTACAACGAAAAGGCCACCATCAACACGATACTGGAGGCGGTCGCCCGATCGCCGGTGGAGAATCAGGAGATCATTGTCGTCGATGATTATTCCACGGACGGGACGCGGGAGTTGTTACAGAACGAACTGCGGAACGGCATAGACGTGCTGGTCCTGCACGAAGTGAATCAGGGCAAGGGCGCCGCCATACGATCCGGCTTCGAGAAGGCCGGCGGTGATTTCGTGATCATCCAGGACGCTGACCTCGAATACGACCCTGATGATTACGCAAAACTGCTGGCACCTATGCTTGAGGGCAAGGCCGATGTCGTTTACGGCAGCCGCTTCCTGGGCGGCGACAGCCACCGGGTCCTGTTTTTCTGGCACTCCATGGGCAACCGCTTTCTTACCTTTATGTGCAATATGTTCAGCAATCTGAATCTGACCGACATGGAGACCTGTTACAAACTGTTCCGCAGGGACATCGTACGCCACATCTCACTGGAGGAAGACCGCTTCGGTTTCGAACCGGAGATCACCCTGAAGATTTCCAGGATCCCCAATATCCGGATTTACGAAGTGGGAATCGCCTACTACGGCAGAACCTACGAGGAAGGCAAGAAGATCGGCTGGAAAGACGGCGTACGCGCCCTGTATTGCATCTTGAAGTACGGGATCTTCATCAGGGGCTGAGATCTCCCCGGAACCAGCAACCGGATCGCCACCGCATGCCTACGACATCCGCCAGCCGCGATCGGCTTGTTTTCAGACTCTTCTTTATTCCCGCCCTCGCCGTCATAAGCGCCTTTTTGTTCAGCCTGACCTGGGGCGACAGGATCGTCGGCTATCTTTCCGATGACGCCATCTATCTGCTGATGGCCGAGATGTTCTCGCCGTGGCGGCACGTGGACAGCCTGGTGCTGGAATCCCTCAAGATGGATAACCACTTCCCTCCGCTGTATCCGGTCATCCTCGGGCTGTTCGTGCCGAGCACGTCCAGCCCCGCCCTGGCCTCGCTCGTTACCGTCGCCTGCCTGATCATCGCCATCGCCACCTACGGGATATGGATCCGCAGGGAGACCGGCGGCCGTCTCGCCGCAGTCTCCCTGCCGCTGGCATTCGCCTTGCTGCCCGGCACCATCCTCTTCAGCCAGGGTCTTTGGAGCGAGTTTCTGTTCATGGTCTTTTTCTACGGCGCCCTGGCGCTGCTTGCCGAGAAGGCGCCCGACGGCCGGCGCTGGCTGGCGGCCTCGCTGCTCATCGCCCTGTCGTCCCTGACCCGGGCGGTGGGCGTATCCTTCATCGCCGCATTGTGGTTGTATCTCATCCTGCGCAGACCGCGGCGCTACGCCCTCTATATGCTGGTGTCAGCGCTGCCTTTCGCCTACTGGGCCCTGTTCATCAACGTCCACTCCGACGGGCACGGCTATTTCGGCATCCTGCTGAATTCCTTCACCGCCGGCCACGGTCATCTCCCGCAACTGCTTCACCAGATGCTGATTAAACTGGCGACCCTGTTCGATGCCTGGCGCTGGCAGTTCCACCCGGTGGACTGGACGGGCTACCGCGTCCCGGCGGAATTTTTCAGCGCTGTCCTGCTATTCGCAGCCCTGATCGGCTTCGGCCACCGCCTGTACCACCGTAAGCCGGACGCCCTGTTCCTGACTTTCTACACCGTCACCGTCCTGCTGTGGCCCTTTTCCGATCTCAATTTCGTTTCCCGCTTCCTGTTTCCGGTTGTCCCGCTGCTGCTGTTTTACATCTTTCACGCGGCCGGTCTGGCCGATGGCCGGCCGCGCTATCGCCACGCCGCCGCCCTGATCCTCGCCTTCAGCCTGGCCGCCGCCATGCTGCCGGTGACGTCCAGTCTCCTCCATCGGGCCTACGCCGGGACCCCGCCGGACCTTGCCGCGTACAAACACGACCGGGCCTGGTTTTACTCCACGGACCTGCCGTCCGCCCGGGCCTCGGCGAAGGGAAGCCGGCAGCTGTTTCGCGCCCTGAGAAAGGTCTCCACTATCGTTCCGGTTACCGACTGCATCTTCAGCTTTCATACCGCCCTGGTCATGCTTTACGCCAACCGGGTTTCCGGCGTGCTGCCGCCGCCCTCGGCCAGCGGTGCCCAGTTCACCTATGGCACCCGCGGCTGTCGTTATATGGTCGCCATGCCGCTGACCTCCATCAATAACGATTACCCCAAGTTCTATCCCCTGGCGCGCGTTGTGGGGGATTCCCGCTACGCCATCATCCCCATCATGCCCCGGAACGCCCGGCCCGGGGACAAACCCGTGCTGTACCTGATCCGCAGGAAGGACAGCGCCGGCTGAGGAAGCCGGGGGATCAGACGCCGGCGCCGGTTACCTCGCAGAGCAGCCGCAGTAGCCGGATGCCCTGCCCGGGCCAGTCCGGTACATACACGTCCGGGCAGGTGCCGGCGTCCAGCTGCGCCGTCACGGCCCGCTGCAGATCAGCGCTGTCGCCGGGGTGGTACAGGCATTCACCATAATCCCGCAACAGTTCCGCGCTCGCCCCCACCGCCGCCGCAATAATGGGGATCTGACAGGCCGCCATTTCATAGAGCTTCTGCGGGAAGCAGTACCGGCCGAAGGGATCGTTCCGGTTGCAGATCACGCCGACGTCCAGGGCATTGTACAAGAGGGGTGTCCGTTCATAGGTGAGGTCACCCAGGTAGAGGATCCGATCGTGCGCGGGAACGGTCAGGGGTGTATCCAACCTGCCCGCGAGGATCAGATAAACGTCATCGCGACGCTCCGACAGCTGACGAAAGGCCCGGTACAGATCTGCAAGACCTCTCTTGCGGTACAAACTCCCCGCCGTGCCTATCAGGCGTCCGGTCTCGGGCAACCCCAGTTCCCTCCTTGCCAGATGCTTGTCCATGGGCAGGAACATTCCCTCCGGGACTGCGTTTTCCAGAATCTCCAGCCTGCCCGAGGGGTTGCAGGTCCCGGCGACATAACGCCGCAATGGTCCGGATACCACCGTGACCGCATCTGCGGCCCCGACTGCCGACCGGTACGCACGCTTGAGACCGGGCATCCGCATCTGGCCGTAGCTTTCGAAGTTATCATACAGGTCCGCGCACCAGGGAAGATCAAATCTATCCGCCAGCTTCGCCGCAATGATCATATGGATGCTGTCGGAAGCGCCAATGATGACGTCGGGCCGCACCTCGGCGACAGAGCGGCACAACGACCGGTAATAGGAGTATATCCCCAGCGGCAGGTTGCGACCGGCATAAAACGATCGCCATGCAACCCCCCGCTCATTCATGCGCAGGTCGTTGCTGTCATGGTCGTTGTAGTAGCTCAGGCACGAAACCAACACCTCGGCGCCGCAGTCGGCCAGGGTGGCGGGCAGTTCGTAAAAACGCCCGTACCGATCTTTCAACAGGTCCCTGGACATGTAATGGCGTTTAGTCAGAAAGAATATTTTCATAATCAACGGAAGCGGCGAGTACTGAAGATCTTGAATACCGTTCGTGAATCCGTCGGAATATGGCTCATGTCAGATGAAAGGATTCAAGCTTATGGGAGACTTTCCGGTGAGGTGTTCAGCATATTGAATGGCGTCTTTTCGTGCACAAGCGCACCGCTCGAGTTGACTAATACTTTGCAAACGATGATAAGCGCCCGGTATGAGAAATCCAGATATCTAGATGATTGCCTGAGCAATTGAACCGCATCCCCGTATTCACCACCCTTGATATGCATTGACACGTACCGCAGCATGGTCAACAACATGCGCGTCTTGTAGTAGCCTGCTTGCGCAAGCCGCCATGCGACAAAATCATCGACGAGTTCCTGCCGTTGACTGACCGGATCCTCATTTCCCGAGCAACGGATGTAATAAAGCCTGATTGCGAGTTCCTGCAATACCGTCTGCCGCGGCCTGTTTGCAAAGCTCGATTGAGCGGAATGCACCCTGTATTTAAGCAGTACAGACGGCATATTGAGTATTTTACCGAAGCTGGCAAGACGCAGAACGAGATCGATATCCTCTGCGCCGTCAAATGCCTTTCGATATGGAACAGATAGCAGGGATTCACGCCTGAGCATCAGGGTGGGGTGCAGCGTCCATCCTCGCTATCCAGTCGCATGTGCTGTTCGATATGGCCGTATTCAGTGCATCAGAGAGACCCTTTCCGTCATTTGCCAACATGCGAAAACGTCCACCAAACAGTTTCAGACATAACTGATGCACCCTGTCTGGCTCGTCCAACCCGTCATCAACAAGGGTTATACAATCAGGAGGCCTGCTCTGCGCATTAATGCTGTCCAGGGCCTGGCGCAGCCATTTGCAGGAACCCCTGGCGGGCAAAATAACATCGATTGTTGTATCAAGGGCACCCATATCCATCTAGCTATTCCTGGTAGCGACCAACAGTAACCCCGCATAGTCCTGAACCGGCTGCCAATACGATTCCTGTGAACCGCCGAGTATTTTCAGACAACTGAATCCACGCGACTTCAAATAACGAAGCAGGTTGAAGTGATCACATTTATGTTCATTTATG
>JARRRO010000025.1:0-9401 GCA_037380645.1 Gammaproteobacteria bacterium
CCATGATGATCTACGGTTCCTACCTGTCCGATCGTTCCTCCATCCCCGCCACCACCTTTACCGTGGTCCTGGCCAATACCTCCGTGTCCCTGCTGGCGGGCATTATCATCTTTCCCATCATCTTCAGCTATGGACTGGACCCGACGACGGGCGGCCCTGGGCTGATCTTCGTGTCCCTGCCCATCGCCTTCGGCAAGATGCCGGGAGGGATTGTCATCGGCACCCTGTTCTTTTTCCTGCTCATGTTTGCAGCCTGGACCTCGGCCATCTCGCTGCTTGAGCCCGCCGTAACCTGGCTGGTGGAAAACATCGGTATAAACCGGGTCAAGGCCTCCGCCTATTCGGGCATGGTCGCCTGGGCGCTGGGCATCGTCACCATTCTGTCCTTCAACAGGTGGGCGTTCAGCTTCACCTTCGCCGGGCAGGACAGGATCAACGGTATGTTCGACGTGTTCGATATCCTTACTTCGGACTTTCTGCTCCCCCTGGGCGGCCTGCTGATCGCGGTTTTCGCCGTGTGGCGCCTGTCCAGGGAAGCGGCCGCCGAAGAGATGAACGTTGGCCGGATAGCATTCCGGGTTTGGTATTTCTTCGCCCGCTATGTCGCCCCTATCGGGGTGACTTTGATTTTTCTCCAGGCCGTAGGCATTCTGTAATCTTAATCCCAACCCGCTGTCATCCAAGTTGTGACTGTTATCAGGAAAACCGCCGTTGTGCCGTACACTGCCGAGCAGATGTATGAACTGGTCAACGATATCGAATCTTATCCGTCGTTCCTGCCCTGGTGTTCGGATGCCAGTGTCACCGTTCACGGCGAGGACAGCCTGACGGCGTCCCTGTCCATGGCGGCCGGCAAGATCAAGCACTCGTTTACGACGGAGAACACCATGCAGCCGGGCCGGCGCATAGAGGTGCGCCTGGTCAGCGGACCGTTCCGTTACCTCAGCGGCAACTGGACCTTTGAGCCGATGGAAGGCGGCGGGTCATGCCGGATCTCCCTGGAAATGGACTTCGAGTTCAAGAACAAGCTGCTCAAGATGACCCTGTCGAAACTGTTCCACCAAATCGTGGATTCCCTGGTGGATGCTTTCACCCGGCGCGCCCGGCAGGTCTATGGCAACGCCTGACCGGGACCGGCTGCAGATCGAAATCGCCTATGCGGCGGCGGCGGGGGAGGCGGTCGTGATACCCCTGCAGGTCCCGCCGGGTACCACAGTGGAGGAAGCCATCCGCCGGTCGGGGATCCTCGAGCAGTTCCCTTCCCTCGATCCCGGTGAAAACGGGGTGGGGATCTTCGCCAGACCGGTGGCCCTGGATGCCGTGCTGGCAGACGGCGACAGGATCGAGATCTACCGCCCGCTACGGGCCGATCCCAAGGAGGCGCGCCGCCGCCGCGCCTCGCGGCAGAAGGGCAGGGGGCGCTGATGACACCGTTCAGATCGTCTGCCGCGGGACTCTCTCTACCCTGGCTCTTCATCGTCGGGGCCATGCTGGCGGTTGCCGCCGCCTCGGTGCTGCTGGCCCTGTGCCTGGGCAGCATGGATATCGGCGCGGCGCAGGTGCTGCATGCCCTGTTCGGGGACGGCGGCGGACTGGCCGGCAGGGTGGTCAGGGAAGTGCGCCTGCCGCGGGTACTCAGCGGCTTCGTGGTGGGCGGCACCCTGGCCCTGGCCGGCGCCCTGATGCAGGTCCTGCTGCGCAATCCCCTGGCGGAGCCTTACGTCCTGGGGGTGTCCGGCGGCGCGGCCGTGTTCGTTTTGATGGGCATGCTGGCGGGAGTCGCCGGCGTCTGGCTCAATCTCGCCGCCTTCGCCGGGGCCTTCGCCTCCATGCTGGTGGTGTTCCTGCTGGCCCGCCTCGGCGGCGCCTGGGATCCCCTGCGCATCCTGCTCACCGGCGTGGTGGTGGCGGCGGGTTGGGGGGCGGCCATCAGCCTGATCCTGGCGGTCAGCCCGGCCGGGAAATTGCACGGCATGCTGTTCTGGCTCATGGGGGACCTCAGCTATGCCCACTTTTCCAGCTGGTACGGCCTGGTCCTGCTTGCGGTGCTGCTGGCCTGCCTGCCCGCCGCCCGCGGCATGAACCTGCTGGCCCGCGGCGAATTGCAGGCCGCCGCCCTGGGGGTCTCGGTCCTGCCGCTGCAGTATTTCATTTATTTCACGGCCTCGCTGCTTACCGCTGTGGCGGTCATGCAGGCTGGCAGCATCGGGTTTGTGGGACTGGTGATCCCCCATACCGTTCGCCTGCTGTTCGGCGGCGATCACCGGCTATTGGTGCCCGTGTCCGTGCTGCTGGGCGGCAGCCTGCTGGTGCTGGCGGACGGGCTGGCGCGGACCGTGATCGCCCCCCAGCAACTGCCGGTGGGGGTTCTCACCGCCCTCATCGGCGTGCCGGTGTTCCTGCTGCTGCTGCAGACCACGGCCCGGGAGCAAAAGGCGTGACCGTGCTCAAGGCGGAATCCCTGGCGGTGGCTGTGCCCGGCCGCCGCCTCTGCCGGGGGCTGGAGCTCACTCTGGCTCCGGGACAGTGCTGGGGCCTTCTGGGTGCCAACGGCATCGGCAAGACCACCCTCCTGCACACCCTGGCCGGGCTGCGCCTGCCCGTCGCCGGCGGCGTGAGCCTGGACGGTGAACCGCTGCAGATCCTGGGCCGGAAATCCCTGGCCCGGCGCATCGGCGTCCTGTTCCAGGACAGTCAGGACACCTTCCCGGCCACTGTGCTGGAGACCGCCCTGAGCGGGCGCTATCCCCACCTGCCCCTGTGGGGCCTGGAGTCGGAACGGGACGTGGCGCTGGCCCGGGAGGCCCTGGCGCAGGTGGGTCTGGCGGACCTGGACCGGCGCCGGGTCGACACCCTGTCCGGCGGGGAGCGGCGTCGCCTGGCCGTTGCCATCCTGTTGGTCCAGTCGCCGGCGGTCTTGCTGCTGGACGAGCCCACCAATCACCTGGATTTGCATTATCAGATCACCCTCTTGTCCTTGCTCACGGAAAGGACCCGGCGCGGCGGGACCCTGCTCATGTCCCTGCACGACGTCAACCTGGTGACGCGCTTTTGCAGCCACGCCCTGCTGATGGTGGACGCGGACACCCTCATTGCCGGGTCCGTCGACCAGGTGATCAGCACCGGCAACCTGAAACGTCTGTACCGGCACGGGGTGCGGGAGGTGGAGGAAGGCGGGAGGCGCTACTACTTCCCGGACTGAGTGTGGGGTGAATCGTGAGTCGTGGATGGTGGATAGCAAGTAGTAAGTAGTCAGTAGTAAGTAGTGGGGGGAACTACGTTGCTGTTTTTTTACTACTCACTATTCACTACTTACTACTTACTGCCGTTTCCCCGCGCCGGGCCTTATCGATGTCTTCACACATCAATTGTGCACCGTCCAGGAGACGCGGCGTCGGCCTCAGCAGCAGATCCGGCGGGATGGTATAGAGGTGACGGTCCTTGACTGCCTTGAGTTCCGGCCAGCGGCGCCAGTAGTTCAGCCAGGAGGGTTTGGTGTCGGAGGTGCCGCTGGCGATGATGATATCGGGATCGGCGGCGAGGACGGCCTCGACGCCGACCTGCGGCGTCAGGGAGGAGAGTCCGGCAAAGATGTTGATTCCGCCGCAGAGGCTGATGGCCTGGCTGATGAAGTGTCTTCCATTGACGGTGAAAATGGGTCGCCCCCAGAACTGGAAAAAGACGCGCACGGGCCGGTCCCCGGCGTAGCGGCGACGGAGCCGGGCAAGGCGCCGCGAGAAAATGGCGACGGCCCGCCCGGCGGCGGCGCCGGTCCCGGCCAGGTTGCCAAAGGTGCGCAGTGAGGCGGCGATCTGGTGCAGGTTGGCCGGTTCGGACTCATACACCGGGTAACCGAGCCGCCGGACGGCCCCGATCAGCGCCGCAGGCGTCCCGCCGCCCCAGAGGATGACCAGGTCCGGGTCCAGGGCCACCAGTCGTTCCAGATCCACGTTGGCGGCGTCGCCGATGCGCGGGATATCCCGGGCCGCAGGCGGGAAATCACTGTAGTCCACAGTACCGACGATACGATCGCCGGCGCCGGCGGCGAACAGCAATTCGGTGATGTGCGGGGCCAGGCTGACGATGCGCTGCGCCGGCGCGGCCAGGTGGACCTGCCGGCCGCTGTCATCGGTGACGGTGAGCGCCGCGGCCGGTTGGATCGCGGCCACCAGCAGGATCACCAGGGCGCGGAGTACGCCGGAGGGACGGGCGATGCGGGGACGGTAAGAGGGCGCCGTTATTCCCCGCCCTCGTCGGGATCGGACGGGGACTCCCCGGACTCTCCACCCTGTTCCGGCGGATGCGGATGGTCGTCGCCCACGAAGGGCATGTCGTCCCACAACCTCTGGAAGAAGCCCTTCTGATTGTAGCCGGGAGGCACTTCCACCGTGGTCGACGGCGTCCGGTTGAGTATCTCTGACGGATTGCGATTGCCAGTCACCACGTCGCCTCCCACGCTCGCCAGTTTGTCATTCTTGAAATAAATGACGACATGCCGCTGCTCGCGCCTGGCGCCCCCTTTGGAAAAGGTATAGATATAGTCCCACCGGTTGGCATGAAACGGATCCTGCAGGACCGGCGTTCCCATGATATAGCGGACCTGGTGCTTGTCCATTCCCGGCTGCAGCCTGTCCAGCATCGCCTGATTGATGACGTTGCCCTGCTGGATGTCGACCCGGTAGACGCCGGGTAGTTTAAAGGGGCCCTCGGTACTGCAGGCCGCCAGCACCAGCGCCAGGAGGAGAGGGATAAATCGTATTAACATAAAAACATACGGGGTCAACCGGGATTGTGAGGCGGATTCTAACGCATTCCGGGGGCATTCACATCCGGGAATCAGGCCGCCAACGGGGGGTATTCCGCGGAAATATCCTTTATAATTGGGATAAAAAGCCGGGAGCGGATGTTATTCAACCAGACTGGACCAGCACGATGGAATCCCAAGACCTCAAAAAGGCCGGATTGAAAGCGACCTTGCCGCGGCTGCGCGTCCTGGAGTTGTTCGAGACTTCCCAGCAGAAGCACATGAGCGCGGAGGACGTGTATCGTTCCCTGCTGGATTCCGGGGAGGACGTGGGTCTGGCCACTGTCTATCGCGTGCTTACTCAATTCGAGGCCGCCGGCCTGGTGATTCGGCATAATTTCGACTCCGGCCACTCAGTCTATGAACTCAATAGAGGCAGCCACCACGATCATATGGTCTGCGTGAAGACCGGCCGGGTGATCGAGTTCGAGAGCGAGGAGATCGAGAAGCTGCAGAGAAAGATTGCCGAAAAATACGGCTACAACCTGGAAGACCACAGCCTGGTGCTGTACGTCAGCCCCAAGAAAAGCGGCTAGCCTCAGGAAAGTCACCAGCGAAACCGTTTTGCCTTCGTGTTAGCGCCTTAGCTGTACCCGCATGAATTCACTTGTAACTAGTAGCTAGTGGCTTGTAACTCCTTGAGATGCGTCGTTCAGCATCTCATGGGCATGTTCCCGGGTCTTCTCCGTGATCTTCCTGCCTCCCAGCATGCGGGCGATCTCCTCCACCCGCCGCTTCGCGTCCAGTGGGATGACGCGGGTGCGGGTGGAATCGCGCTTGCTGCTTTTCTCCACCAGCAGGTGATGATCCCCCTGCGCCGCCACCTGCGGCAGGTGGGTAACGCAGAACACCTGGTGGGTAGCGGTGAGTCCGTGCAGGAGGTTGCCCACGATTTCTGCCACTCCGCCGCCGATCCCGGCGTCCACTTCGTCGAAGATAAATGTAGGGATGCGCCTGTCTTCCCTGCAAACGACCTGTATCGCCAGGCTGATACGCGATAGCTCACCCCCCGAAGCGACCTTGCGCAGGGGCTGTGGAGGCTGCCCCGGATTGAGGCTGATCAGAAACTCCACCTGATCGGCGCCGTCTACCTGGGGCGTATCCGCGTCGCTTTCCCTGACCTCGACGCTCAGCCCTCCCTCGGGCATGCCCAGCCGCTGCAGCTGTTTGGATACCGCCGCGCCCATGGCGGCGGCGGCCTTGATCCGGGACTGGTGCAGCCGCGCGGCGGCGGCGCGGTATCGCTCCAGGGCCTCATTCTGTTCCCGTTCCAAAGCCTCGACGGCCTCCTGCCCGTGGAGCAGACGCTGCAGCTGCTCCTGCAATTGCCGCAGGTGCCGGGCCAGTTCCTGCGGCCGGACACGGTGCTTGCGCGCCGCCCCGTGCAGGGCGTCGAGACGCTGCTCGGCGGCATTCAAACGTTCCGGATCCGGATCCAGGCGTTCCAGGTAACCGCGCAGTTCGTTCGCGCCCTCATCCAGCTGGATCAGTGCGCCGCCCAGCAGGTCCGCGACCTGATCCAGGGCCGGATCCAGGCGCTGCAACTCACTCAGCTCCCGCTGGGCGTAACCCAGCCGGCTGTGCACGGACTCGTCGTTTTCGTGCAGGAGCTCGAGCAGCGAGCGGCCTGTTTCCAGCAGGCGGCTGCCGTTGGCCAGGCGTTTGTACTCCTCTTCCAGGGCGTCGAATTCCTCCGCTCCCGGCGCCAGTTCTTCCAGTTCCCGGACCTGGTACTGCAGCAGTTCCTGCCGGGCGTCGCGGTCCTGGCCGTCGTCGCACAACTCGGCCAGCGCCTTGCTCGCCCGCTGCCAGTCTTCCCAGCCGCGGCGGACTTCGGCCAGCAGATCATTATGGCCGGCGCAGGCGTCCAGGAGGGCCCGCTGGACATCGCGCTTCATCAGGGACTGGTGGGCGTGCTGCCCGTGGATGTCGACCAGGCGTTCCCCCAGGGCCTTCAGCAGCTGCGCGGTGGCGGGGGCGCCGTTGACGAAAGCGCGGGAAGGGCCGTCGCGGTTGACCACGCGCCGGATCATCAGTTCACCGCCCTCCGTCTCCAGGGCCTGCTCGTCCAGCAGGGTCCGGATTTCCTCGTTGTCCCGCACGTCGAAGATCGCCGAGACCTCGGCGCGGTCCGCTCCGGGGCGGATGACGGCGGTCTCCGCCCGGTCTCCCAGGAGCAGGCCCAGGGCGCCGAGGAGGATGGACTTGCCGGCGCCGGTCTCCCCGGTGAGCACGGTCATCCCGGAGCGCAGGGCCAGCTCCAGTTCATCGATAATGGCGAAATTGCGGATATGTAACTGCGTCAGCATGGTCCGGGTTGGCGGGAAATCCGATTCGGTTGTGACATGGCTTTATCTTAGGATTTATTAGCCACGGAGTACACAGAGGTCACAGAGAGGCGAATAGTGGTATTCACCGGGCAGTAACTGCATCAATGAGAAGGCTTTTTGGCCTGAAAATATTCCACAAAGGCTTTTAAATTTTAATACCTCTGTGTCCTCTGTGGCTGATCTTTTATCCCCAGTGTAATTTTGCACGGAGGATGCCGAAGTGATCGTGGCCGGCGGGGTGGATCAGGCGTACCTTCTTGTCCTTTTTATATACGGTGACCCGGTCACCGGTGGAAAGCTTGGCGGCGATCTCCCCGTCGCAGGTAAGACTGGCATGGCTGTTTTCCGGCGCCCCAACCACGATCTCCACGCGGCTGTCGCCGTCTATCACCAGGGGACGGTTGCTGAGGGTGTGCGGGCAGATGGGCACCAGCACCAGGGCGTTGAGGGTGGGGTAGAGGATGGGGCCGCCGCCGGACAGTGCATAGGCGGTGGAGCCCGTGGGAGAGGAAACGATCATGCCGTCGGACCGCTGGGTGTGCACCAGCTTGTCGTCCACATAGGTTTCCAGCTCAACGAGTTTGGCGAAGTTCCATTTCTGGACGATGACGTCGTTGAAGGCGTCGCTTTCCAGCACCGTCCGTCCCTTGCCGTCGACCCGGCAGTGCAGCAGGAAGCGGACGTCTTCCACGTATTCCCCCTTGAGGATGATCGCCTCCAGCTGCTCCTCGACGCTGTCGGCGGGTATGTCGGCGAGAAAGCCGAGGCGGCCGCGGTTGATCCCCAGCAGGGGGATTTCAAGATCGGCCAGGAGGCGGGCGGCGCGCAGCATGGTACCGTCGCCGCCGATGGTGATGGCCAGGTCGCAGTTCTTGAGATCGGCCTCGGAATACGCCGTCTCCAGGCCGGAATCGGGCAGCAGCCCGGCGCTGTGTTCGTCCAGGATGGGCTCGATGCCGTTGGCGAGGAGGAATCCGACCACCGCCCGGACGGTATCGGCGATGATGTCCGCGTCGTAGTTGGTGATCAGGGCGATGGTCTTGAACATAAGCCGGGCACAGGTTCTCGACCCCGCAAAGTAGCACGGACGGCGGGGTGGGCCAATATTTAAAGAAGCCCTGAACAGCCTGTCCCGGCCCCGGGGCCGGGGGCCGTCCGGGATTTCTCCGAGCAAGAGAAGCGAAAATAGCGATTTTCGCTTTTCTTCATTTATCAATCACCTAGGTGATTGATGATGTCGTCCATGCGAAGGCATGGATGGCGGCACATCCCCGGGTCAAGCCCGGTGCTTCGCAACCCCGATAAATCAGAGGTTCCCCTGTTTTGCACTCTCGGGGGGAGAGTGCTAAATTTCCACGGGATCGAGGTATTGATAAATTCTATGGGCAAATCAACGGATAACGAAACACTGCAGCTCTCTGAGCGCAGCCTGTTTTTGTTCAAGGCGCTGGTGGAGCATTTCATCGAGGCCGGCCAGCCGGTGGGCTCGCGCACACTGGCGCGGGACACCACGCTGGACCTGAGCCCCGCCACCATCCGCAATATCATGGCCGACCTGGAGGACATGGGGCTGCTGCAGTCGCCGCACACCTCGGCGGGCCGGGTGCCCACCGTCAAGGGCTACCGCCTGTTCGTCGACAGCCTGCTGCGGGCCAATAATCTGGACGAGAGCGACGTCGCCCGTATCGCCAGGGAGCTGGAGTCGGAGGGCAACGTGCAGATGCTGATGGAAAAGACCTCCAACATGCTGTCGGAGATCACCAAGCTGGCCGGCATCGTCATGCTGCCGCGCCCCGGACAGAGCGGGGCCCTGAAACAGATTGAATTCGCCTCCCTGCAGGACAACCGGATACTGGTCATCCTGATCATGAACGACCGGGAGATCCAGAACCGCATCATCCATACTTCCCGCCGGTTCACGCCGTCGGAACTGCAGCAGGCGTCCAATTACCTGAACGCCATCTGCAGCGGCAAGGACCTGGATGAGATCCGGGCCGAACTGGTGCAGGAACTGAACCAGGTCAAGGAGGACGTCAACGAGCTCATGCAGGCGGCCATAGAGATGGCCCAGGAGGCGTTTTCCCGGAACCCCCATCAGGACGATTACGTCCTCGCCGGGCAGACCAATCTCATGGGTTTTGCCGAGCTGAGCGATATGGAGAAGCTGAAAAGGCTGTTCGAGAGCTTCCACCAGAAGCGCGATCTGCTGCACCTCCTGGAGCAGGCTTCCAGCGCCAAGGGCGTCCAGATCTTCATCGGCGAGGAGT
>JARRRO010000026.1:0-9325 GCA_037380645.1 Gammaproteobacteria bacterium
GGCCAGATAGAGGAATCCTCGCCGATGGTGACGGCGCCGAGCACCAGCGCCGTATCGTCGATGTAGACACCCGGTTCGATGTCGGGCAATTTTCCATGGAAGGGTCTGACAGTCACGGTCGCTGACTCCTTTCAAATCGGGCGGATCCGGTTGTCGCAGTGTAACAAATGCCGGCCCTTTGAATCATAATCCAATACTCCGCCATTCCGGGGGCATCCATGAAGCGATACATTATATATGGCGCACTCGCCACCGCCGCCCTGCTCATTGCCGTGGAAATCCTGCAGCCGGTCTCGGGTGGCACCCTGTCCAGTCCAAGACCGGCCCCCGCCTTCACCCATTCCGGCCCCTCGGCCTGGCTGAATTCCAGGCCCCTCACCTGGGCCGATCTGCGGGGCAAGGTGGTGCTGCTGGATTTCTGGACCTTCGACTGCTGGAACTGCTACCGTTCCTTCCCCTGGCTGCGAGACCTCGAGGCTCGCCTGGGACCCGAGGGACTGCAGGTCATCGGGGTGCATACGCCGGAATTCGAGCGCGAAAAGGTCAAGGCCAATGTCCAGGCCAAGGTGAAGGAATTCAGGCTGCATAACCCGATCATGCTGGACAATGACCACTCCTACTGGCGCGCCATGGGTAACCGCTTCTGGCCGGCCTGGTATCTCATCGACAGGCAGGGCCGCGTCCGCGCTGTCTTCTACGGCGAGACCCACCGCGGCGATCGGCAGGCAAAACAGATAGAAAAAACCCTCCGCGACCTGCTCGGCGAATCCTGAGCCGACCCCCCGTCAATCCCGCGTCCCGCCTGCCTTTGCACACGGCTTGCTGCCGTGCAGCAGGCGGGGCAATGACCCCCGCCCGCCGGAAAATCTCTCTCCCGACCTGAACTCGCCGCCCTTTTCTAGTAAGGTGGTAAAAAAAGAACCATAAAGCCCCTTCGAAGAGAAACCGGTATGTCCGCCATCAAAAACTACATCAAGACCCATACCAATCCGCCCGTCTTCTTCGTTTCCATGATTCTGACGGTGACGTTGGTGGTCTGGGGCCTGGTCGCCCCCGCCGATCTCGGCTACACCGCCGGCGCCACCAAGGAATGGATCTCCAAGTACTTCGGCTGGTGGTACATGAGCGTCGTGTTCGCCTTCCTGGTGTTCGTCCTCCTGCTCATGTTCAGCCGCTTCGGGCACATCCGCATCGGCAAGGACGACGACCGCCCCGAATGGAGCACCTGGTCGTGGTTTTCCATGATGTTCACCGCCGGCATGGGGATCGGCCTGGTCTACTACGGCGTTGCCGAACCCATCTTCCACTTCAAGAGCCTGCCCATGACCGAGAACGGCACGGCCGACGCCGCCATCAAGGCCATGGACATCACCATCTTCCATTGGGGGCTGCACCCCTGGGCCATCTACATCGTGCTCGGCCTGTCCATGGGCTACTTCTGTTTCCGCCACGACCTGCCCATGCGCCCGGCCTCGGCCTTCTATCCACTGATCGGCCAGGGCATCTACTGCTGGATCGGTCATATCATCGACTTCCTGGCAGTGTTCGGTACCCTGTTCGGTCTCGCCACCTCGCTGGGACTGGGGGCGACGCAGATCAACGCCGGCCTGCACATGTTATTCGGTTTCAAGGTGGACGTGATCAATGAGCTGCTCATCATCGGCGTTATCACCACCATGGCGGTGACCTCTCTGATGATGGGACTGGACAAGGGCATACGCCGCCTGTCCCTGATCAACATGTACCTGGCCATCCTGCTGGCCGCCATCGTGTTCCTGGTGGGCCCCACGCTGTTCATTCTGGAATACATGGTGCAGAGCGTCGGCTACTACATCCAGCACCTGCCCGCCACCAGCCTGCGCATCTTCGTCTTCTCCAAGAAAGGCCATGAATGGATCGACAAATGGACCCTGTTCTACTGGGGCTGGTGGATCTCCTGGTCGCCCTTCGTGGGCATGTTTATCGCCCGGGTGTCGCGCGGGCGCACCATCCGTCAATTCATCGTCGGCTCGCTGTTCGCACCGGTGGGCGCTACGGTGGTCTGGTTCTGCATCTTCGGCGGCAGCGCCATCGATTTCGTCTATCACGGCGGCAACTACGCCCTGTCCAACGCCGGCGAGGCCAACGCCATGTTCGTCCTCCTGCGGGAGCTACCCGTGGGGCACGTGGTTTCGCTGCTGCTGTCCATCCTGGCCATACTGGTGGTTGCCATCTTCTTCGCCACCTCGTCCGATTCGGGCTCCTTCGTGGTGGACATGCTCACTAACGGCGGCGATCCCCATCCCATCTGGCAGCAGCGCCTGTTCTGGGCCGTCACCGAAGGCGTGGTGGCCGGCATCCTGCTGGTGGCCGGGGCCATGGCGGTGACCAGCAACCCGCTCACCGCCCTGCAGACGGCTGCGATCACCTCCGGCCTGCCGTTTTCGGTGGTCCTGGTGTTCATGTGCTGGGGACTGTACCGGCAGCTGCATCGCGATCACATACACCTTATCCCCGCGCCCGCTCGCGAAACATCCCCCCACGAGGAGGCAAAAAACTAGCCTCTTTCAGTCCCGCCGGACGCGGATCAGTCCTTCGCCCTCCTGGCCGCCAGCCGGGCCAGGAATTCCTCACGGGTGTTGGAATGGGGAAACGGCTCATCCGGCACCGGCAACCCCAGGGCCTCGCAGATGGGCTGCCAGCCCTCGCTTGCCTCCCAGACCAGCAGGCGCTCCGCGGGAACCGTGGCCTTGACCCGCCGGATGTGATCGCTGAAGGCGGCCTTGGCTGCTTCGGCGTCGTCGGTACCTCCGGGATACTGCCGCTCATACAGTGTCATGATCATGTCGTGCCAGATCTGCCGGTCAGGCTCGTCCGGGGACGGCGGCATGCGCTTGACCTCCATGATGGTCTCGTTGGCGCTCCGCCACCACGAATCGGGATCGCGCACAGAGAGAATCACCAGGGCTTCAGGATAGACGTCCATGAGCGTCTCCCACATTAAAGATGTGGGCTCGTCCACGGCCGCCACGTAGTCGCCGTATATCCTGTCCCAGTCGATGGCCTCACCATTTGCCGCCGCCCGCCAATATTTCACGTGCTCCGGCAAGTGCTCGAACAACTCCAGCATGTGATAACAGCGCCCGTCCAGCAACTGCTCCAGCGCCAGCTTGAGGGACATTGTGCCGGTACGGCCCAGTCCCGCACCGATGACTTTAAGTGTCACGATTTTCGCCGTCTACATTCAAAGGTTTGGATAGCAAAGCCGTCAGATGAATTCGATGAACTTCGGTCAATGCGGTATCATGATAAGAATCTTTTGTCACCCGCACCTTTCAGTGCTTTTAGTTGGTATTGAATCTCGATTTCAACATCTGTGTCCATCAGCCGGGATCCGGCCCCTCGGTTACCTGTACCATATCATCCGGTCGCAACCATTTAGCAAAGGCTGCCTTTACCTTCCGTGCATCGAGTTTCATATAATTTCGTGCGGCACGTACCGGCTCATCCAGAGGTAAATCCAGTTCTGTGCGCGAAAGAAAGCCATCGGCAATACTTTGTACGCTGGATTCCGATAACGGTATGCCGTGCAGAAGCAACGCCTTAGCCAGTTGCAATTCATCAGGAGTCACAAGGCTGTCCTGCATTTGTTTCAAATCGCGCACGACCAGATCACGTACTTTCGATACGTTCGGCGGATCGCATGCATAATTTACCAGATACGTCGCCCGTGTCCTGCCCACATTAAATGAAGACGATACAAAGTAAACAAGACCGGTCTTTTCACGCAGATCGCGATACAGGCGCGTTGCATAGAACGCCCCTCCCAGCACGTGATTACCAAGCTCCAGCGAATAATAATCCGGATCCGACCGTTTAATCCCCAGCGTTTGCGCAATAATGACATTATCCTGGACGCGGCTGCTGTCCGGAACGCTCGTGCTTGATGATTCGTTATCAGGAACCGGAGGATACAGGGTGTTCGGCTTGGGGCCAACCGCCCGCCATTTACCGAAATATTTACTGATCACCTTCTCCGCCTTGGCCGGTGAAACCCTGCCGATAACAACAATTGTTGTGAGATCCGGGCGGAACGCCTTTCTGTAATAGGATTTTAGCTCTTTCAGATTAAGCGCCATAACCGTTTCAGGTGTGGCGTGCCTCAATGATGCATCGTCTTTAGGGAAGAGCGCCCTGTGCAGTGCCTGCCGGGTCAGAAAAGAGGGACTGTTCAGCTTCCCCTTGACCTCCGCGGCAAGCTGGCGGCGGGTAACGATAAAGGCATTTTCAGGCAATGCCGGGTGAAGTTCGTTGTCTGCAAGTAAAGCTACGCCACGAGCAAAATTTCCGCTCGGCACCTGTACGGAAAAATCGGTCCCGGCTGATTCATCGGCTGCAATGTCATCAAGAGCCTTCTGGAAAGAAAGGCGCCCAAGAGTCATGGTGCCATATTCGAACATATTATCCAGAATTTGATCCACGCCTTCCTGTCCTTTTGGAACCTGCATGTCCGGGTTGTTTCTGATTCTGCCATATACACTGACCGTATCGCTTACCGACTCCTCCTGTACGATTAATTTGATCCCGTTAGGAAGCACTTTCACTACAGGATGTACGGTTGATTCAGGAACGTGGAGATTCGTGAGTTTCTTGCTGGCCCACTCTGGCAACTTAACGGCTTTTATTTGTGATGGCGCAAAGGACTCCTTGCCCCCGAATCCCGTCGATGAGACCGGTTTACCGGAAGCCTGGGGCGTCAACACCGCAACAATGCTGTGATCGAAGTTAATGTATTTGCGAGCGACACGATCTACATCTTCAACGGTGACCGACCTGATGGCACGCACATCATCTTCAGGTGAACGCCGCCCTTCGAGCGCAACCGCGTCAGACCACTCGGATGCCAAACCCGAGACGGAATTCTTTTCAAACTCAGCGTCAGCCACTTCACGGCGTTTTGCCGCTTCCACGAGATCAGCGGATATGCCGTTCCTGAGCGTCTTTTGAAGGATTGCTTTTACATCCTTAAGCAGACTTTCCGAATCGGCCTCTGCAGGTAAGGCCACCGTCGCCATTCCCATGGCTGTGTCTGGAAAAGGATTGTAGTCAAAGCCGGCATAAAGCGCCTTGCCCTGTGGCACCAGGCCATAGAGGTCCCCCCGCTGACTGCTGAGAGCGTCCGAAAGAACAGTTGCCGCTGCATAATCAGGGCTGTCGTAACCCGGCATGCGGAAAGCCATCACGCCCAGTCCATATGGCAGATCCGTATTCATATGGAATGTCTCCTGCTTTACCGGCTGCAGATTGACAGCCGGTCGTTCAGGCAAAGGCCTTGACGGTATCTCGCCGAACAGCATGTTTACTTTCGCAAGAACAACCTTTGGCTGGATGTCTCCTGCTATGATCAGGATTGCGTTGTTAGGGACGTACCATTTATCATAAAAATCCTTCAGCATCTTGCCGGAAGTCTTGTCGAAAGAGGGACGCGTCCCTAGTGCATCATGCGCATAGGGTGTTCCTTTGAACATCGCTGAGAGAAGTTTTGAATAAAAGACATATTGCGGATTGGAAAGGTCCTGGGCCACTTCCTGTTCGATTGCCCCGCGCTCTTTATCCCACAGCTCATTGTTATCCAGAACGCCCCGCATCCGGATTGCTTCCACATGCAGCGCCACATCAAGGTCTACGGCGGGTACTGTAAACAGATACTGCGTTAAAGTCTGGCGTGTGTCGGCATCGAAGTGCCCGCCCATGATCGCTGAAATATTGGCCAGCTGGGCCGCCGAAAGCCCCGGACTGCCGCGAAACATCATATGTTCCTGAGCATGCGCCATGCCGGGGAATCCTGCCGGCGCTTCATTGGAACCAACACGATAGTTCACCGCCGTTGTCACCACGGGTGCGAGAGGATTACGAACAATAATTACGGCGAGCCCGTTTTTCAGTTTCGCACGTAAAATTGATTGGTTGGCCAATTTGGCGGCTGATGCGGAGCCTGTTGTGGGATTCTGCTGTGCTGCCTCACTGCTCACGGGTGCGCCCGAAATCAGGATACTCACCATTGCCGCGACAACCCATAAGTGCCTTAATACGTTATGCCTTTTCATAAATACTGTTCCCTGTTGTTCTTTTCATTAGTTTTCATTGCCGCCACATAGTTCCGGTCGGGAGTAGTTAGAGACTGCCGCTGTATCTTCGTTGAGTGACGGATACCGGGGACAAAGGTGCCGGTAAAAAATGAGAATTAGCAGAAACTACTCCTGTGCCGGCTTCAGGGACAGGGTTCCGGCGCGGCCCAGATCCGCACCGATGACTTTAAGCGTATTGACGGCCTGTTTCCATCGACTTCAATCGATACTGATTCCGTTGATTATTGATTGCATTTATTTCCATTTGTTCGCCTTGGAGTCGAATAAAGGATTGCTCGCAGGTATAACACAGAAACGGTGCCCGGTCGGCGCCTCCATCACCCACCAGTCACGCACTTGCTGATAACGTCTTGCACCCAGCGCCTCCAACCGGGACACCTCCGCCTCCACATCGTCGGATTCAATATCTATATGCACCCGGCTGGGATGCGTCACTTCCTGAAGCTCGATATGCGGCTCTTCTGCAGGGGTTTGCAGCAGAACATATCCTTGATCCTCTGGACTGGCAGAGCGTTTCGGCTCGTAGCCCAGCGCCCTGCCCCAAAAGACCGCTGCAGAGTCAAGATCGTCAGTCTCACAATCGATTATCAAACCAGCCAGTCGGCTTTTATGCATCTCATAACTCCCATAATCAAGGTCACACCCAACGCTCCATTTACAGGTCGAACATCTTTTGCAGGATCCGGCTGTCGCCGGGAACAGCGTCGATTGGCCTGTTATAAATTTTGGTCCAATTCCAGCCTATAGACCGGCAGAAATCGCCCCTTAATGCTTCCGGATTCTGATTTACCTATAAGTTTTGCTCCGGATGCCAGATAGAATTTCTCGGCATTGGGATCTCCCTGAATTTCAATTGCAGTAAAATTTTTTTGAATTGCATTGGAAATGGCATGATTCAAGAGTGCTTTTCCATAAGCCTTGCCAATGAAATCCGGCTTGACAAATAACGCCTCCAACTCAACTTTCCGCTTCGAAACAGGTTTGATTGCGTAGAATCCTATGATTTCATCTTCGAGCTGATATACATAGTAGTCTACTTCACCCGAACTTATATCTTCAGCAGAAACCGTCAGCTCCAGTCTGCATGCCTCCATGAATTCCGGAGAATAGCCCCAATAACTCTTTGATTCATAGGCAATTCGACTGAGGAGATGAGAGTCTGTTGGTTTTGCTTTCCGGATACTCATCGCTCAATGAATGCATAACTATAATCAGGTGTCTGCATCCCCAGGAGCTGATTCCTGATATTGCGGCAAGTGATCATCGAGGGACATCCAGGGTAATTTGTCCTTCACGAATATGTGGCACCGTGGCGGGAAAGATGAGGGATTGTCCAGGCTACCAATATTGACATCAATGATTCCGGCACCATTCGAGTCTCTATAGCAGATCTGTGTCCCGCACGTTCCGCAGAATTCACGCTGACCCCACGAAGAGGAGTGATAAACAGTCGGAGTTCCGGTTATGTATTGGAAACACTCCGCCGGGAAAGACGCCCAGGCCAATACGGGTGCGCCGGTTGACTTTTGACAAAGTGTGCAGTGGCAATATCCGGTATCCTCCGGGTCCATCCCGGTCTTGAATCGCAGAGCCCCGCAAAGACAGCCACCCTCATGCATTAGCGCTTCTCCCTGGTCTTCGACACCTGACGACAAGTTGTGCGGCATACCGCAGCGGCTTGTCAGGAAACCTGCCTGCAATGTCAGTATAGCTCTACCCGTAGCACGGATCTCGCAAGTTTTTTGTGGTTACATGAAAAAGCGCCGACGCATCACATGCTTTCCCCGGACGCCAGCTCCTGCAGCGCGTCTCCTGTAAGCCGATAAACCGTCCATTGGTCCATGGGCCGTGCGCCAACCTTCTCGTAAAATCTGACTGCGGGCTCGTTCCAATCCAGCACGCTCCACTCCATACGACCGCATGCTCGCTGAACCGCAATCTTTGCCACATGCGTAAGCAACTGCCGGCCATAGCCGCACTTACGCCATTGCGGCAGGACGAAGAGATCTTCCAGGTACAGGCCGGGCCGGCCGAGAAACGTCGAGTAACTTGTAAAAAACACCGCGAATCCGACTGGTTCGGAACCGGCATAGGCGAGAATGACTTCGGCGGACGGGCTTTCCCCAAAAAGCGACTTGCGCAAGCTCTCCTCAGTCGCCGTGACTTCACCGGAGAGTTCCTCATACTCGGCAAGGCTCTGAATCAATCGCAGAATGACCGGCACATCCTTTTCCATGCCGGGCTCAATCCGAACTTCAACGTGCGGGGCTGTCATGATGTGATTCTCGTAAGATGCAGCACTGCCAGACGCCGGTGCTGTATCGTGCCGGTCGAGGAAGCATCCGAAAGGTTCACGATGCTTCCAGGCGTCGATACGAGCATAATGTTATGCTCTTATTTATCCGCATGAATATCTTCAAAGAATTCCACGTGAAAATCCTTTACCATTTGAACTATTTCTCCATGCTGCTCTTTATTTATACCGATTCCCCTAATCTCGGAGAATGAAGATTCAAATTGTTTCTCATCTCTGAATTCCATCATCGCGTGATACTTCAGCAACCTGGTGTCTTTTGAGCTCTGATTTTTAAATAACCCGTAGTTACTCAATTTCCCCTCATCTTTCTTTCCCTTCAGAAATTTATCTATAAATGCCAGTGATCCATCATGATCACTTTCCTCTTTTAATTCGAACCAGAAATGATAAATGATCATCCTATTCGGGCAGAACGCTCTGCGTCAGTGGTATGTCCGTCTGCATGTGCGTGATCACCTACGGACGAGCGCCTCGGGCCCAGGCCTTCAGGCAAAGCATTTCGATAGCGATCATCGCCGCAGCATTGGCAGTTACTTGGCTGTGATCGTAAGGCGGCGACACCTCGGTAATGTCCATACCCGCAAAATCCATGCCCTTGAGCGCGCGAATAATTGCCAGTGCCTGGTAAGTTGAGAGTCCGCCGGGTACGGGAGTTCAGTACCAGGCGCGAAGGTCGGGTCGAGACAATCGATGTCGAATGTCAGATAGGCAGGGCCATTTCCAACCCGGCTCAGAATACGGTTTGCGATCTCCCCTGCCGGCTCCGCGTGCACCTCGTCGGCGCCAATGACCTGGATGCCTTCACCGCGCTCATCACTGAAACAGGTACGAATACCGATCTGGATGGTGCGCTCCGGATCAATAAGTCCGTCTTTCATCG
>JARRRO010000027.1:0-15488 GCA_037380645.1 Gammaproteobacteria bacterium
TCCTCCTCCCTGGCCATCTCGAACAACCCCTGCGCGTCCCCGATGCCGGAGCTCAGTCCCTTCAGGGTCTCCACCTCCCGTTCCAGGGTGGCCCGCTCCTTGCCCAGGGACTGGGCCCGTTCCGGGTCCTCCCACACGGCAGGGTCTTCCAGTTCGCGGTTGACTTCGGTCAGGCGGTCGGACTTGCGATCGAATTCAAAGATACCTCCTCAGAGACTCGACGCGCCCCTTGATATCCTTGATGCGTGCATTGATGGAAGTGAGTTCAAGCATGTGGCTGCCCGCAAAAGTTTGAATGGAATGATTTTACACCAGAGCCCTGTTCGGATACAGCCGCAGGCAGCGCCCGGGCTCTTGTCTTTTTTGTGGCTGCTGCTTGTAACTTGTGACTGCTTTTAGCTAGTGACTTGTTTTGCTGCAAGCGATTCAATCACCAGCTGCAGGGAGCGGGTGCCGCGGAACTCGTTGATGTCGAGACGATAGGCGGCGTGCACGGGCCGGCCGGCGCCCACCCCCGGGGCGTCCGCCTGGTTGAAGGCGATGGCGTTGATGCGCTGGCTGCCGCCGGTGACCGCGAGCTCCAGCTTCAGGTGCTTCTCCCCCACCACCCTGGCGTCGAGCACGGTGAAGTCGCCGTCGAACAGTGGCTCCGGAAAGCCCTGCCCCCAGGGACCGGCCCGGTGCAGAACCTCCGCCAGGCGCAGGGTGAAGTCGGCGGCCTCCAGTTCGCCGTCCGTGAGCAGGGTGTCGGCGAGGCCGTACACCTCCACGTGCTCCCGCACCCGCTCGTCGTAGAGCCGGCTGAAGGTGTCGAAATGGCGCTGTTCCAGGGTCAGGCCCGCCGCCATGGCGTGGCCGCCGTACTTGCGGATCAGACCGGGATGCTCGGTGGCGATGCGGTCCAGCACGTCCTTGATGTGCAGCCCCGGGATGGATCGGGCCGAGCCCTTGAGCAGGCCGCCCTCATCCGGGGCGAAGGCGATCACCGGGCGCTGCAGCTGGTCCTTGATGCGCGAGGCCAGGATGCCCACCACCCCCTGGTGCCAGTCCTCCTGGTACAGGCACAGGCCGCAGGGAAGGTTGTCGCGCCTGGCCAGGTTCAGTCGCTCCAGACCCTCCAGGGCCTGCCGGTGCATGGCGTCCTGGATGCCGCGCCTCTCCCGGTTCAGTTCATCCAGTTTCCGGGCCATGACCAGGGCCCGGTCCGGGTCGTCGCAGATCAGGCACTCTATCCCTAAGCGCATGTCGGTGAGACGGCCCGCGGCGTTGAGACGCGGGGCGACGGCGTAACCCAGGTCGGCGGCGCTGATGCCGCCGCGGGCGCGCTTCGAGACCTCCAGCAGGGCGGAGATGCCGGCAATGCAGCGGCTGCGGCGGATCAGGGACAGGCCGTGGGAGACCAGGATGCGGTTGTTGTAATCCAGGGGCACCACGTCGGCCACGGTACCCAGGGCCACCAGGTCCAGGTACGCGGCCAGGTTGGGTTCGGATATGCCCCGCTGTTCGAACCAGCCGCGCTCACGCAGCTCCGACCGCAGGGCCGCCAGCACGTAGAACACCACGCCCACTCCCGCCAGGTTCTTGCTGGGAAAGGGATCGCCGGGGAGATTGGGATTGACGATGACGCTGGCCTCGGGCAGCTGTTCCCCCGGCAGGTGGTGATCGGTTATGAGGACGTCGATGTCGCGCCCGCGCAGCAGGGCCACGCCCTCCATGCTGGAGACGCCGTTGTCCACGGTCATGACCGCGTCGGGTCCGCGCTCCATGGCCAGCTCCGCCACGTCCGGACTGAGGCCGTAGCCGTGCACGAAGCGGTCCGGCACCAGGAAATCCACCCGCTCAGCGCCCATGGCCGTGAGGACGCGAATGGCCAGGGCGGTGGAAGTGGCCCCGTCCACGTCGTAATCGGAGACGATCAGAAGCTTGCCGTCGTCGGCGAGGAGATCCGCCAGCAGGCGGGCCGCCGCCTCAGCCCCGCCCAGGACGGAATGGGGAAGCAGGTTGGCCAGGGAATAATCCAGTTCCGCGGCCGAGGCCAGCCGCCGTCCCGCCAGGACCCGGCGCAGCACCGGATGCAGATCGTCGGGCAGGGCCTCGTCGTTGTCCCGCGGGCGCCGCTCAATCTTCCGCTTCATGCCGCAGCCAGCCGGGACAGGGAGCGGGGACGGCGCCAGAACTTCTTCAGCGCCGGGCGGTTCAGGTGGAAGCTGTCATTGCCGGTGATCAGGGTCAGTGACTGGATGGTCCCCTCCCGCAATGACTGCAGCAGGGGTCCGAACCATTCATCCTCCAGTTCGGCCAGGGCGTCCCCCCAGCGGGGCAGGTCGCCGTATTGCGCCGGGAGGCGGCAGTGTTCCAGGACAATGAGGAGGTCCGATTTCTCGCCGGCGGCGTCCAGGACCTCCGCCGCCGAGGCGGGAAGGCCGTGCCAGGGGGTCATGGACAGCATGGCCAGCCCCCGTACGAAGACGTCGTCACTGTACACCGCCGACCAGCGCCGGGGCGGGACGTCCGGCAGCGCCCCCGTTCCCCAGAACCAGACGCTGTTGATGGGCAGATCCCCGCGGGCCTCGCGCTCGCGGTTGATGTCGGCGTCATGGAGCTGCATCTGGATCTCGTTCAGCAGCCGGTGCATCCGCCGGGCCTCCCTTCCCCGGGGCAGACAGGGATCCACGTCCCTGCCGCCGGCGTTCAGGGGATCGGTAGTGGTAACGCCGGGGTCTGCATCCAGCCGGATATACCAGCGGTCGGGAAACGGCACTTCCAGGCGCCAGCCCTCCCCGTCCAGTACCCGCTGCACTTCCGTCGCCACGGCCAGGGCGTCATGCTGGGAAACCTTGAACACTGAGGCATCAATGAGCACCAAACGATCCCGATCGGCGCTGAGGTGCACCGGATCGGCGCGCATCCATAAGCCGTCGGGATGTTCCTCGCCGTCGATGAGGCGTGTCACGGCGGCGGCGGGTACATCCCGGTCCTCTGCGGCGTCCAGTCCCATCAGATCACAGAGTTGCCGGTGGTAATCCCGCTCCCGCGTGCGCCGCCGCCGGGCCCGCCCCAGGACGAGTGACAGCGCCGGCAGTGGAGGAAGATCGGAATCGGCGAGAGGGGCCGCCGGCCCCAGCAGTCCGGGGATGAAGAGGGTCAGCCTGCGCACAATTGCCTGCAAAAAATCATAAAGCCACAGAGATCAAAGAGGAACACAGAGAATATTCCGTCATGCTGGCGCACGCCAGCTTCCAGTCGATCAAACCGTTCCTTACTCTGTTGCATTTCAAGGCCACACTGCGGGTGAGATTCAATTTACTGGATTCTGGCGTGCGCCAGAATGATATTGTTGGCATAGGGTCCGTCTGCGCATGATTCCCTATCAGCCACGGCGCTCACATTGAAAACAGTAAGTTGAAATACTCTGTGATCTCTGTGTCCTCTGTGGCTTGATGAACAAGGTTTATATGCGATCCAGGATTGCACCCTTGATTTGATCCAGAGTAGCGCTGACTTTCAGCACCTCCGGGCTCTGCTTTATCGCCGTGTCCGGATCCTTGAGGCCGTGTCCGGTAAGGGTGCACACCACGCAGCTCCCGGGAAGAATGCGCTCCGCCCTGGCGTCGCGCACGGCTCCGGCCACGGAGATGGCCGAGGCGGGCTCGCAGAAGATCCCCTCCTTCTCCGCCAGCAGCTTCTGCGCCGCCAGGATCTCCTCATCCGAGAATTCGTCGAACCAGCCGCCGGATTCGCGGTTGGCCTCCCAGGCCGGGTGCCAGGACTGAGGGTGGCCGATGCGGATGGCCGTGGCCACGGTCTCCGGCTCATCCACCATGCGTTCGCGCAGAAACGGCGCGGCACCTGAGGCCTGGTAGCCCAGCATCTTGGGCCGGTGCTTGACGACGGGCTTCCGCTTGAAGTTCTTTTGCCCCGGGAAGCTGTCCGCCTTGGTCTCCATGCCCGCGTATTCGCTGTAGCCGATCCAGTGGGCAGTGATGTTGCCGGCGTTGCCCACCGGAATGCAGTGATAGTCCGGCGCCCGTCCCAGGACGTCCACGATCTCGAAGGCCGCGGTCTTCTGTCCCTGCAGGCGGTAGGGATTAATGGAATTGACGATGGTCACCGGGACCAGCTCGCCCACTTCGCGCACCAGGCGCATGCCGTCGTCGAAATTACCGGTGATCTGCAGCACCACGGCCCCCTCCACCATGGCCTGGGCCAGCTTGCCCATGGCGATCTTGCCCTCGGGAATGAGCACGAAGGCGGTGATCCCGGCGCGCGCTGCATACGCCGCCGCCGAGGCCGAGGTGTTGCCGGTGGAGGCGCAGATGACGGCCTTGCTGCCCTCTTCCACCGCCCGGCTCACCGCCATGGTCATGCCGCGGTCCTTGAAGGAACCGGTAGGATTCATGCCCTCGAACTTGACGTAGATGTCCACGTCTATGCCGGCATGGGCGGGAATGTGCTGCAGCCGGATAAGCGGCGTGCCGCCCTCCCCCAGGGAGATAATTGGGGTCGCGTCGGAAACCGGCAGCCGCTCGCGGTAGCGCTCGATCAGGCTTTTGTTGAAATCATCTTTCATCTTTATTCGTCAGTCAAAATTCAATCAAACAGAATATGATCTCGCAGAGGCGCTGAGTCGCAAAGGAAACCAATAAATTATGAACATGTTTTCCTGGCGTCTTCGCGTCTTGGCAAGATCCCTTCTTCCACGTTAGCGGAGAGCTTCGACGCGGATGCGGGTCACTTCGCCGTCGATGTCGTTCAGGCCCTCGATACGATGTATGGCCTCGTTCATGTTCTTCTCCAGCACGCGCTGGGTCAGGAAGATCACCGGCACGTGGGCGGCCCCCGCTTCGGGCTCCTTCTGCACGATGGCCTCTATGCTGATATCCAGGTCACCGAGGATGCTGGTGATCTCCGCCAGCACGCCGGCCCGGTCCACGGCATTCATGCGCAGGTAATAAGCCGTTTCCACCCCGTCCATGGACAACACCCGGGTGTAGGCCAGGGAGTGGGGCTGGAAGGCCCACGTCCGCCAGCACGGCGGAGGCGGTGGGCTGCGCGCCGGCGCCGGCCCCATAATATAATGTCGGGCCCACGGCATCGGCCATGACCAGCACCGCGTTCATCACCCCTTCCACGTTGGCGATCAGCCGCCGTTCGGGGATCAGCGTGGGATGCACGCGCAGCTCAATGCCGCCGTTGCTGCGGCGGGTGATCCCCAGGTGCTTGATGCGGTAACCCAGCTCCGCGGCGTATTGCACGTCCAGCCGCTCTATTCTGGTGATGCCCTCGGTATAGGCCTTGTCGAACTGCAGGGGAATGCCGAAAGCGATGGAGCTCAGAATGGTGATCTTGTGGGCCGCGTCTATGCCCTCCACGTCGAAAGTCGGGTCGGACTCGGCGTAGCCCAGGGCCTGGGCCTCCTTCAAAACGTCCTCGAACTCCCTGCCCTTCTCGCGCATCTCGCTCAAAATGAAATTGCCGGTGCCGTTGATGATCCCGGCCACCCACTTGATCTGGTTGGCGGCCAGGCCCTCGCGGACCGCCTTGATGATGGGGATGCCGCCGGCCACCGCCGCCTCGAAGGCCACCATCACCCCCTGCTCCTGGGCCGCGGTGAAGATCTCGTTGCCGTGGGTGGCTATCAGCGCCTTGTTGGCGGTGACCACGTGCTTGCCGTTGCCTATGGCCCTGAGCACCAGTTCCAGGGCCGGCTGGTAGCCGCCGAGGAGTTCGATGACGATGTCCACATCGGGGTCGTCCACCACGGCGAAGGCATCGTCGGTGATCTTCCCGATCCGGTCCAGGCCCTCGATGGCGTCGGCATTGTATTCCTTGGCCGCGGCGTGGCTGATAACGATGCCGCGCCCGGCGCGGCGGGTGATCTCGGCTGCGTTTCGGGACAGCACGGTCACAGTCCCGCCGCCGACGGTCCCCAGGCCCAGCAATCCGATTTTAACCGGCTTCATGATGCAACAGCCCCGCGTTACTCGTTATGTCTTCAGGTTATGCTTCCCGCGCCACCGGGCGGCTGTTTTGCCGGAACATGTGGCGTATGCCCCGGATCGCCTGGCGGATGCGGTGTTCGTTCTCGATCAGGGCGAAGCGCACGTGGTCGTCGCCGTACTCCCCGAAACCGATGCCGGGGGAGACGGCCACCTTGGCCTGCAGTAACAGGGTCTTGGCGAACTCCAGCGAGCCCAGCTCCCGGTATGGTTCCGGTATGGGCGCCCACACGAACATGCTGCCCCGGGGCTTCCGCACTTCCCAGCCTAAGGAATTCAGGCCGTCGCAAAGTGTGTTGCGCCGGCTGCGGTACATTTCCCGGTTGTCGGCGACGCACTGCTGATCCCCCTCCAGGGCCTTGATGGCGGCGATCTGAATGGGGGTGAACATGCCGTAGTCCAGGTAGGACTTTAGCCTGCTCAGGGCGTGCACCAGCACCTTCGATCCCACCATGAAGCCCACGCGCCAGCCCGGCATGTTGTAGCTTTTGGACAGGGAGAAGAATTCCACCGCGATGTCCTTTGCGCCCGAAACCTGCATGATGGACGGGGCCATATAGCCGTCGAAGGTGATGTCGGCGTAGGCCAGATCCTGAATCACCCAGATCTCGTTCTCCCGGGCAAAGTCGACCACCTTCTGGAAGAAGGCCAGGTCCACGCACTGGGCGGTGGGGTTGCTGGGGAAGTTCAGCAGCAGAAACTTGGGACGCGGCCAGCTGCTTTTGACGGCCTGTTCCAGTTCCGCGAAGAAATCGATACCGGGCCCAATGGGTACGTGGCGCACGTCGGCGCCGGCGATGATGAAGCCGAAGGGGTGGATGGGGTAGGACGGGTTGGGCACCAGCACTGCGTCCCCCTGCTCCACCACGGCCATGGCCAGGTGGGCCAGGCCCTCCTTGGAGCCCAGGGTGACGATGGCCTCGGTATCGGGGTCGATATCCACGTCGAAGCGCCGCTTGTACCAGTTGCAGATGGCGCGCCTGAGGCGCGGGATTCCCCGCGAGACGGAATAACGGTGGGTGTCCCGGCGCTGCGAGGCCTCCACCAGCTTGTCGATGACGTGCGGTGGCGCCGGCTGGTCCGGGTTGCCCATGCCGAAGTCGATGATGTCCTCCCCCCGGCGGCGTTCCTCCATCTTCAGCTCGTTGACGATATTGAAAACGTAGGGGGGCAGGCGCTTGATTCTGGGAAATTCAGTCTCCACTTTAACTACCTGATGCAGTCCACAAATTGAAAAAGTATACGGGATCTGCCGGTCCGGTTACAGGCGGGATTACGGCGGGCGCGTCGGTACCGTATACTTTTCAGGCCATACCATCACCGGATTGAGTCATGCCCAGAGTCGCCGCCATACAAATGGTCTCCACCCCCGAGTTGGAGGAAAACCTGGACAGCGCCGCCGCCCTGCTCCGGCAGGCCGCGGACCAGGGGGCGGAATTCGCCCAGCTGCCGGAGTTTTTCCCCATCATCGGCCGGGAGGACACGGACAAGCTGGCCCACCAGGAGGACTTCGGCGGCGGCCCCCTGCAGGACTTCCTCGCCGGCCGGGCCCGGGAGCACGGCCTGTGGCTCATGGGCGGCACCATACCCCTCAAATCCGGTGACCCCGGCCGGGTATTGAACAGCTGCCTGCTGTTCAGTCCTGAGGGGGAGTGCGTCGCCCGCTACGACAAGATCCACCTCTTCGACGTCAGCATCCAGGGCGACGCCGAGGAATCCTACAGGGAGTCCCGGACCATGATGCCGGGGAGCGAGGTCACCGTGGCCAAAACCCCCATAGGCAACATCGGCATGTCCGTATGCTACGACCTCCGGTTCCCGGAACTATACCGCCGCATGCTGGATCAAAACATTGACATCATCACGGTCCCGTCGGCGTTCACCGAGACCACCGGGCGCAAGCATTGGGAGGTCCTGCTACGCAGCCGCGCCATCGAGAACCTCAGCTTTGTCATCGCCGCCGCCCAGGGCGGACAGAACACGGAGACGCGGGCCACCTGGGGACACAGCATGATCATCGACCCCTGGGGTGATATCCTCGGGGAACTGGAGAAAGGCCCCGGCGTGGTCTGCGCCGACATCGACCTGGAGCGGGTCCGGTCGCTGCGCCAGTCTTTCCCCGCCCTCAGACATCGAACCCTGATATAGGAAGTTATGAGTACATCACTGGAAACCGCAACCCAATCCCTGCTGGCGCCGGTGGGCCTGGACGCCGGCGACCTGGAAAAGACCCTGAGCCAACTGGTCACCCACCATGTCGACCAGGCCGATCTGTATTTCGAGTCGAGCCGTTCCGAGTCCTGGGTGCTGGAGGACGGCATCATCAAGGAAGGCGGCCACAACATAGACCAGGGCGTGGGGGTGCGCGCCGTGTGCGGCGACAAGACCGGCTTCGCCTATGCCGACGAGATCCTGCTGCCGGCCCTCACCGACGCTGCCAGGGCGGCCCGCGCCATCGCCGCCAGCGGCGCCGACCGCTCCCTGCAGGCCTGGCAGAGCCGACACATCGTGCCGCTGTACGAAACCCATGATCCGCTGGAGTCCATCCCGGCGGCACAGAAGATATCCCTGCTGCAGAAAGTGGACGAGCTGGCGCGCAAGAAGGATCACCGGGTCAAGCAGGTCATCGCCTCCCTGGCCGGGGAATACACCACGGTGCTGGTGGCCGCCATGGACGGGACCTTCACCGCGGACATCCGCCCGCTGGCGCGCCTCAACGTCAGCGTCATCGTCGAGGAAAACGGCAAGCGCGAGCGCGGCAGCGCCGGCGGCGGCGGCCGCTTCGGCTACGGCTATTTCCTGGACGGGGACACGGCGGAACAGTACGTCAACGAAGCGGTGGATCAGGCATTGATCAACCTGGGCGCCGCGGACGCCCCGGCCGGCACCATGCCCGTGGTACTGGGCCCCGGCTGGCCCGGGATCCTGCTGCACGAGGCCATTGGCCACGGCCTGGAAGGCGACTTCAACCGCAAGAAAACCTCGGCCTTCTCGGGCCTGCTGGGCCAGCGCATCGCCACGCCGGAGGTCACCGTCGTGGACGACGGCACCATCGCCAACCGCCGCGGCTCCCTCACCGTGGATGACGAAGGCACGCCCACCCAGTGCACCGTGCTCATCGAAAACGGCATCCTGCGCAACTACATGCAGGACAGCATGAATGCGCGGCTCATGGGCATGCAGCCCACGGGCAACGGCCGGCGCGAATCCTACGCCCACCTGCCCATGCCGCGCATGACCAACACCTACATGCTGGGCGGCAACCACGATCCGCAAGAGATCATCGCCTCCGTGGAAAGAGGCGTCTACGCCACCCAGTTCGGCGGTGGCCAGGTGGACATCACCAACGGCAAGTTCGTGTTCAGCGCCAGCCAGGCCTGGCTGATCGAGAAAGGCAAGGTAACAAGACCCATAAAGGGCGCCACCCTCATCGGCAACGGCCCGGATGTACTGACCAGGGTCTCCATGGTGGGCAACGACATGGCCCTGGATTCCGGCATAGGCACCTGCGGCAAGGACGGCCAGTCCGTGCCCGTGGGCGTGGGTCAGCCGACGATCAAGATTGATGAGTTGACGGTAGGGGGAACAAGCACGTGAGGGGTGAGGCGCCAGGATTGAGGGAACAAATCTAACGACACTGACCCCTTTCAAAAAGGGGACAGATTTATATTTTGTGTCTCATAAAAATAAATCTGTCCCCTTTTTGTTGTTCTTCATAAAAATAAATCTGTCCCCTTTTTGTTGTTCTTTTTGTTAGCGCCGATCAGGAGAAGGCCAGCAATTGCTCAGCCATTTCCGGATATTTTGAAAATCTGTTTTCCACCGTTTCCCTGTAAAATGAAAATAACTGGTTTTTATGTTGATAAGACGATTTGGTAGTCATAGCGGAAACGGCATTATCCAGCCAATTATTATCGGGCGACAACTTCAAAAATACCGCCAGATCAGTCAGCATTTTGCGGTCGATAGAATGCTCAAAATAATAAAAAAATCTGTCTGGAAATTTTTCTTTTAATGCAACAAACCATGCTATTTGATCAAGAATAACCCCTAATATGTCTTCCGTCTGTGAGTTCTTGTCTATTCCCTTGAACATTTTTTTCAAGGAACGATTCTTGTTCGATATCGCGCAATCCATAGGATTACGGATTGGCATCAGAAACCGCAATCTTTCCTCTCTGCCGAGGATATCCTCGATATCGATCTTCCTTTCTCTAATCAGGTTGGATACAGCGAGTGATTCCTTCCACAACAAACAGACTATCTTTTTCTTTATCAGCGCATGGTCTTTTTTGCTGAAAAATTCGTTTATTTTATGTTTGGATTCAAAGGCGTGCGAATAACTTATCGAACCGCCATATCTCCCCCTCTTGCCCGAGCCGGAGATGTAAGTCGCATACTGGATGAAACGGTCTAACCTGCTCTTGTCGTAACTGGTCAGAAAATCAACTTCCTCCCTGCCCATGACCCTTTCCCTTGCATGGTTCAATACCTGGCAATGTGGATGCAGAAAAAGAGTTGCTGCAGTCAAGGTGGTCAGGTTCCTGTATGGCCCCAGCATCAGGCACACGGTTTTACAATCCTCAATGGATATGTCCTTTGATGCAATCAAATCATCCTCAACGGAGCTTGATTGCGTATTCAATGATGCAACCAGGTTAAACAATATTTTTTGCGGTTTGAACATAGTCTTCTTTGCTGTCTTTCAATAGTTACAATGTAAGTTATTTATTGACTGTGTTTTCATAGCGGGCGATCTTCTGTCCGGCGCATTTCCTGTCCCAAACATTTGTGCGCGGATAAACGCCCATCAGCACACAGACTATCCCTGCAATGCTCTCCATGGCAATTTCTGATTAAACTTATGTTTGATTATTTCTGAGACAGGATGACAGCCAATCCACCGGCTTAAATTGATATTCCATGCGCCCCTGATTAATAAATCAGACTAAGAGTTCTGATTAGATGAAGGCAATCAATCCAGCCAACATCTATTTGCTTACCTCGCTGTATTCAACTGCGGGACAAGGAAAATCCCGCTCTGTATTGATAATGTCTTCCCAAATCTGCTGAAAAATGACACGACTCGATGAATTTAGGCCCTGATAGCGTGGATGTCAAGTTTGAGGAGCATCGTGTCTGCAGCAATCAGTAATTGGTCACAAGGACTATTTTGTCCGTTACACCGCCCTTGCCGAGCAACTCGTGCGCCTGTCTTGCCTGTGAAAGCGGAAATCGCTGTGCGATGAGCGGCTTTATCTTCTTCTGCTTAAGGAGATCAAACAGGGTGAACAAATCCCGATCGAATAATGCCGGTTTAAACCGTTTAAACCACTGGATACTGTAGGGAATCACCCGTTTCCAGCCCGGGAGAAGCCAGCCGCCGGCAATATACAGGACGAAAACGGGGAGTCCATGCAGGCGATTACGGCGACCCTGACGGCCTGAAGCCAACCGGCCTTCATGGAGAGAGGCAGTCAAACCACAGGCAACGACCTTCCCGCCCCGCCGGAGTGCCTTGCGGGAACGCCGTAGTGACTGACGACGACGCGCGTGTGTTTCACGGATAACCTAGTCCCTTGCCGGGTGCTCGACCTCGTACTGACCAACTATTTAGTCGAACATTCTTTCGCAACAGCGGTGAGGCCCCACGAAACGTTTCCCTTCTTCATGAACTCCCAGTCGCCATCGTGGGCAAAATCGGAAATCAGCCAGCCTTTTGCTGTTCTGGCAAGGAAGACACGATCCTTCCAGGAAAAGGGCGGCCCCCCGGTGTATTCGGCATCGTTGGTCCAGTCAATCACGACGGTGGCCTTGTCTTTCTCCTTCTTGACCAGGCGGTATGTCGCCTTCGTCCCTCCCTCAAACAGCGATGAGAACAGGTCTCCCTCAATATAAGGCGGTCCCTCGTAGTTTTGATTCTTCGCATAGCAGCCTTCCCCCTTTATGCCCGCCCTGACGAGATCAAGGAGTTCCGGCGTGACAAAGGTCGCCAGTTGCGGCAACTGCGATTCCCCGGGCATGCCGCGCTTGTAGTCATGGAAATAAAAGTGCAAGAAGCGCTTTACCGGGACATCAATGCTGGCAGTGGGAGATTCTGAAACAGGAGCAGCAGTGCAGGACGTAGTTGAGATACAAATAACTGACAGCATCGAGAACCAAATGAGTGTTTTCATAGTATTCCCCTTGGTGGGCATAACTAAAAAACGTGGTCTGTCCCCTGTTATTACTACTTGATGCGGCAATTCTTTCCTCCTCGCTTTCCGGATGTATTTCCTATTTGAGATAACGGGTGACAGCGATTTATCACAAATGCAAGGAATACCAAAACAGCCAATAAACCAATAAATCTGTCCATCAGAAATGCAAGGGGCCTACGGTTATTGATTTAGCAACGGCCGGATTAAATACAATCTGAAACCTCTTTGTTTCGTTGGGACGGGATATGGATTAAGTATAGACACCATATCTTAAGTGTCTAGTTTGTAGATTTTGATGAGAGGTAAAAAGTGGGTTCTAAGATTTCTCGCTTCGCTCGAAATGACAGCTAGAAAGAGCTGTCTTTTTGTACTGGACACTGGATCAAGTCCAGTATGACGGCTTTCATTATTTAGGCTAGATTCCGGATAAACCCCTTTGGAGTCTTCCGGAATGACGGCTATTTTCGGAACAGGAAAGTCAGCAGGAAAAGGACCAGTTTGAAATTCAGCAGCTTCAGCCCCTTGCGGGCGTCGGAGGGGCTGATCTTCGCCGTCATGGGCATGGATTCGAAGACCTTGCCCTTGACCACCAGCTTGCTGCCGTCCCTTGATAATGACTGGATGTCCATGAGTTCGCTGCCGTCCTGGGAGTAGATCTTCATTTGCCGCCTCCGGCGATCTTGTCGAAGTCCATGCCCAGATCATCGAACATGGTGATGGCGGTGGCGCGACCGGCGCCGAAAACACCGCCGCCGGGATGCTGGAACGGGCCCACCAGGTAGAGCCTTTCCACGCCGGGCACGGTGTTTTTTCCCAGGTCCGGCGTGGGGCGGTGCGATCCGAACTGGTATAAATATGTGGCCACGCCGTGGATGTCCCCCTTGATGAAGCTGGCGGAATGGCGCTCCATGTCCAGGGGGCTGTCGCAGTGGTATTGAATAATATTCTCGTCGGTAAGATTGCTGATGTAGGGTCGCATGCGTTCCAGCATTTTCTCGGCAAATTCGATTTTGCATTCGTCCCAGTGTTTGGCGCCACCGTCGGGGTGTTCGTAGGGGACATAGTCCCAGGCGTGCATAATGGCCTTACCCGGCGGCACGCGGGTGGGATCGATGTTGGACAGCGAGCCCATGCCGATGAGCGGCGTGCGCGGCAGGCGGCCGTAGCGCAGATCGTCGAAGTGCTCGCGCAGACCGGTGAGGTTCTCCGGCAGCAGCTCCACCATGACGGAACTGCCCACGTCCTCCCCGGCGTAGAACTTCAGCGGCTCGTTGAGGGCGGCGTGGATGGTGAAACACACTACCTCCGAGATGGCGGTGTGTTCCGCGTCATGGACCACCTGCTCGTCCAGGCCCTCCACGAAACGGCCCAGCAGGTGCGGGTGGATGGCGCCGATGACCCCCTCCTTCGCCGTGATTTCCTCGCCCTCCTCTGTGCGCACGCCGGCCGCCTTGCCGTCCTTCACCAGAACCTTGGCCACGGGTGTCTCCGCCCTCAGTTCGCCGCCGTGATCCTCGATGCAGGCGATCAGGGCGTTGGTGAGCATGCCGCTGCCGCCCTCGGCCACGCCCATGCCGTACTTTTCCAGGTAGGCCAGGAACATGTACAGGGACAGGCCGGTGCCCAGTTCCTCCGGGCTGTGCAGGTTCTCGCTGATCATGCGGTGGAAATGCAGCGACACGCGGTCGTTTTCGAACCACTCATTGATGATGTCATGGGCGCTCTTCTGCATGATGGCGAAGAGCTGCCGCCCTTCGCGGCTCTGGTCCATCATGGCCCAGCTCGCCCCCAGGGGCGCGGGCGGAGTGTACAGGGTGGCCACCAGCGCAGGCAGGTAGGCCTCGCCGATCTCGGAGAATTTCAGGTAGGCCTCGGCGTCCTTCCTGGAGAATTTCGCGATCTCCTCGTAATTCTTCTGGCGGTCGCGGTACAGGCCCAGGGTCTCACCGTCAGGAAACACCGAGATCAGCGGCCGCTCCGGGAAGATGTATTTCAGGCCGTATTTGGAGAGCAGGCCCAGCTCGTCGTTTTTTATCAGCGGGTTGGCCTGGATGAAGATGTGGCCAGAGTGTGTCAATTCGCCGGCTCGCCGCCCACCACAGGTGCCACGATGCCACACATCTGATAACATCGGGGGCAGCCGTCAATCACTTATAGAAGGGGGGAACAGGCATGGCCACCACCGAGAACGAACAACTTGTCATCGACTTTTTTGCGACCCTGAGTACCGGCGACCTGGAAAAGGTGCGTCCCTTTTTCCACAAGGATGCCACCTGGCAGGCCATGGCCAGGGACATTCCCGGCGCCGGCACGCACAGCGGCCGCGATGTCATCATCGATGAATTCCTGGGGCCGATCCGCGGCGAATTCGAACCCGGCGATCCCAAGGTCACCGTCAAGAGCATCGCCTCCAAGGGACCGCTGGTCATGGCGGAATGCAAGGGCACCGGCCGCATGAAGAACGGCAAGGCGTACGACAACGATTACTGCTGGGCGGTCGAGATCAAGGACGGCAAGATCTTCGCCATCCGCGAATACATGGACACCCATTACGTATTCAAGTTGTTCTTTGAGTAACGGCGGTTCCGGTCCGCAGTTTTCAAAAGCGTATCTTGAAATTACTGCGCCATCATTCCGGCGAACGCCGAAATCCAGTCGATTCAAGCATTCCTTGAGCTGTTGCACCAGTGCAATGAAGGTATGTCTACTGGATTCCGGCGTTCGCCGGAATGACGATGGATGTTTTTTATTAGCTGATAACCGACTAACATTGAGACAGGTTCTAGTGCTTCCGGGTCAGGTACGCGATTAGCGCCTTGAGGTCCTTGTCGCTCACCTCCGTCTTGCGGAAGAAGGGCATGACACTCACGCCGTGACGGACGTAATAGGTGATCACCTCTGCCGTCAGATCGGTGCGTTGCTCCAGGGCGGCCGGGATCCTGCCGTGGTATTTGGCATACAGTGCCACGGTCCCGGGGTATTCCTTTATGCCGGGGGCGTGGCACGGGGCGCACCACTTGTGGAATACCTGATGCCCTTTTTCCACCATGGCGTGATTATCAGCGGACGCCGGCGCGGCAAGGGCCAGCAGGACAAGCATCAATGGTATGGCGCGGCACCTCATTTATTCTTCCCCCGCAGGTGTTTTGGCCAGATGCCGTAGTGCCCGGGCGAGAGGATGCCATTCGGGTCCACGGCATCCTTCACGGTTTCGTGAAAGCGCAGCAGCGCGTTGTCGTTGAAGGAATACACCGACATTACGTCATCCTGGAAAATCACCGGCGTGCGG
>JARRRO010000028.1:0-10728 GCA_037380645.1 Gammaproteobacteria bacterium
TTGCGCGACTTCCCCGGTTCGGTGGATGCGATCATCGGCTACATGGACTTCCCGGTCAGCACCATGCTCCCCATATTGAGGCGCGATTTCGATCTGCCCGGGCCCACGCTGGAGAGTCTGCTCAAGTGCGAACACAAATACTGGAGTCGTCTGGAACAGCAAAAGGCGGTGCCCGAGGTGACCCCGGCGTTTGCCGTTTTCGACCCCTTCGTGGAAAACCCGGCCGGCCGCATAGACCTCGCCTATCCGTTCTGGGTGAAGCCGGTGAAATCCGCCGGTTCCTGGCTGGGGTTCCGCGTCGGCAGCGATGCTGAGCTGCACCGCGCCGTCGAGACCATCCGCCGGCACATAGGCCGTTTCGGCGATCCCTTCGACTACATACTCGAGCAGGCGGAACTGCCCCCTGAGGTGGCGCGGGTCCGGGGCAACTGGTGCATCGCCGAACAGATAATCGGGGGCAGGCTGTGCACCGTCGAGGGTTACATATTAAACGGTACGGTGGGTTCACACGGAACGGTGGACTCCATCCTCTACCCCGGGATGTCGAGTTTCTTCCGCTACCAGTACCCGTCGCGACTTCCCGGCGCTGTGCAGAGGCGGATGCTGGATGTCATCGAGCGTTTCCTGACCGCCGTCGGTTTTGATAACTCGGCGTTCAATATCGAATTCTTCTGGGACGAGACCGCGGACAAGCTGTGGCTGCTGGAGATCAACACGCGGGTGGCCCAGCATCACAGCGAACTCTTCGAGAAAGTGGACGGGCTCTCCAACCACCAGGTGACCGTGGACGTGGCCCTGGGCCGGGAACCGCGCATGCCCCATGGCAGGGGCCGGTTCAAATGCGCAGCGGCGTGCTGGCTGCGACGCTGGAATGACGGTGTCGTCCGGCGCGTGCCCTCCGGGGCCGAAATCGCTGAAATCCAGGAACGTATCCCGGGAACCGTCATCGAGCTGGAAGTGCGTGAAGGCATGCGCCTTTCCGATACCGTCGATCAGGACAGCTACAGTTACGTCCTGGCGCTGATTTACCTGGGCGGGAAAGACGAGGCCGATCTCATCGCGCGCTATGAACAATGCGTGCGGGCCCTGCATTTTGAAATCGAGGATGCTCCGGAAACAGCCGGCGCGCTCTCGCATTCGTATTAACCCAAGGCAAGGAGAATCTGACGCATGGTAAGACGTTCCCAGCTTGTCGACCCGGACCGCATCACCGAGCGGCTGGTATCCCTGATCCGCATCCCCTCGGTCACCGGGCAGGAGGATCAGGCCATCAATCAGATCGCCAACTGGCTGCAGGAGCTGGATGTCGAGATCGACTACTGGAATGACGGCATCACCGCGCTGCAGCGCGATCCCCATTATCCCGGGCATGAGGTCGAGCGGGCGTGGTGCCCCGTGGTCGTGGGCGTGGTCAGGGGCGAGCGTCCCGGTCCCACCGTGATGCTGACCGGCCACGTGGACGTCGTTCCCCCCGGCGACTATGAGCGTTGGGATCATGAACCCTTCTCCGGCGAGAGACGGGAGGACAGGGTCTTCGGCTGCGGCGCGGCGGACATGAAATCGGGCCTCACTGCCGCCCTCGAGGCCTTTCAGGCCTTTGCCGACGGCCCGAGAAATTTCGGCGGCCGGGTGGTCCTGGTGGCGGTCCCGGCCGAGGAGGACAGCGGCCTGGGTACGCTGGCGGCGATCCGCCGGGGCTGGAATGCCGACGCGGCCATTCTGCCGGAACCCACCGCCTATAACGGGAAACCGCAACTGGTTATCGCCCACGCCGGGGCGATGTCCCTGGTCATCGAGGTCCCGGGTCTGGCGGCCCATGCCAGCAAACGCCTCCAGGGTCAGAACGCCCTCGATCATTTCATATCCATCATGCAGGCCATGCGTGAAGACGAAAGGCGGACCAATGAGGCAGAGGACCATCCTCTGATGCGCGCCCTGCAACTGCCCTATGCGACCAATGTCGGGCTCATCGAGGGCGGCAAGTGGTCCTCGAGCGTGATGGATTCCCTCCGGCTCACGGTGCGTATCGGCATCTCCCTCAATGAAACCGTGGACCAGGCGGAAAAGCGTTTTCGCGGGGCCGTCATGGATGCGATAAAAGACGACCCGTGGCTGTCGAAGAACCCACCCAAAATCACCCGCCTGGCCGCGGGATTCGGGTCCGCCTATATTCCGGAGGATCATCCCCTGGTGGGCGCAATCAGCGATGCCGCCGAGGAGGTATTCCACGAGTCCGTTTCCATCACCGGCGCCCCCTATGGCTGCGACATGGCCGGCTGGATCCGTCTCGCCGGCGTGCCCACCGTTCTCTACGGTCCCGGCGATGTGGACTGCGCCCACGCGCCCAACGAATGGGCGTCGCTGGAAACGACCTTTCAGTCGTCACGGGTCCTGGTCAGGACCGCCGAGCGGATACTGGGTCTGGAAGCGGATGAACTGCGCAATCTGAATAAACGGCTTTTCCCCGAATCCGCAAGAGTGCGTCCACGCTCAAGGAAGCGCTAGATGCAGATTAACGGTTGACACAGATCAACCGGCCGCGGCCGGCAATCGCTAAGATTACAAGTGAGGATAATCTCTTGAATGGCAACAGCCGCTGTATCCGCAGCGGCGCTGGGAGAAAGATTCAGCAATGGCATACAATGTTTTCGTCATCGGACTGGATGATCTCGTAGAGGAACAGCTGCGGACTATCCCGCACGCCTCCCTCTACAACATCCGGCCGCTGCTGTCGGCGGACGAGGTCATACATGCCTCCGAATACGATATCGGCGCCATGCTGGCCAAGGCCGGGCAGATCCTGGACGCCTTCCCGGACAAGGTAGACGCCGTCGTCACTGCCTGGGACTTCCCCTCCACCCTGCTCACCATTCCTTTGAGGCAGAGCCGGGGCCTGCCCACGCCGACGCTGGAGGCGGCGCTCAAGTGCGAGCACAAATACTGGAGCAGGGTGGTGCAGGCACAGGTCATGCCCGAAGCCGTGCCGGCTTTCCAGGCCTTCGATCCCTTCGCCGATGATCCGCTCGCGGACATCGATCTGCCCTATCCTTTCTGGATAAAGCCGGTCAAATCCTACGGTTCGCTGCTGGGTTTCAGGATCAGGAACGCCCGGGACTTTCGCCGGGCCCTCCCGCGCATCCGCGAGCATATCGGCCGCCTCGGCCGGCCGTTCGATTATTTCCTGGACATGGCCGATATCCCGCCGGAGATCAGGCGCGTCGGCGGTTGTCACTGCATCGCCGAGGGCATCATATCGCGGGGGCGGCAATGCACCCTGGAAGGCTACGTCCAGGACGGCCATATCGACATCTACGGGGTGGTGGACTCGGTGCGCGATGCACGTCACCGTTCCTGTTTCACCCGTTACGAGTATCCCTCCGATCTGCCGAAAAAGCTCCAGGCGCGCCTGATCGAGGCCGGGGAGCGGATCATCGAGGCGATAGGCATGGACGACTCGCCGTTCAATATCGAGTTCTACTACGATCACGCCAGGCGTCACGTCTGGGTGCTGGAGATCAACAGCCGCATCTCCCGCTCCCACACGCCGCTGTTCCAGCTGGTCGACGGGGCCTCGCATCTGAAGGTCATGCTGGATGTGGGCATCGGCAGACCGGTGCATGCGCCCCACCGCGGGGGGGAGTACCCGGTGGCGGCCAAGTTCATGCTGCGCGTCTACAAAAACGCGGTGGTGGAACGCGTGCCGACGGAGCAGGAGATAGAGGCGGTGAAGGAGCAATTCCCTGACAGCCTGCTGGAGGTCATGGTGGAGCCGGGCATGCAACTGTCCGATATGCTGAACCAGGACGCCTATTCCTACGAGATCGCGGACCTGTTCCTGGGCGCGCAGAACCGCCGCCAGCTGCTGGATAACTACCGGGAATGCCTGCAGATGCTGCCGTTCCGCTTTACCGATCCGAAAACGGATCGCGTCACCTACCGGACGAAGGCGGCATGAAAACCGTTACGGAACTGCCGCACCGGGTGCGCCGTCTGGATGATGTGCGCATCCCGCTTTCCGACGGCGTCCACCTCGCCGCGCGGGTGTGGCTGCCGGAGGACGCGGAAGACCGGCCGGTTCCCGCCATCCTGGAATACATCCCCTACCGCCTCAGGGACGGCACTTTCAACCGCGACGCCTACTGGAAACACGGTTCCGTCTGCGAGGATTTCAGCGACGTCGAGGTACCGATGCTTGCGGTCAGCGGCTGGGCGGACGGTTACACCAACGCGGTGTTCCGCCTCATGGAAGGCCTTGAGGGCCCGCGCCTGGGACTGGTGGGACCCTGGAGCCACCGTTACCCCCATCAGGGCGAACCCGGTCCGGCCATCGGTTTCCTGCAGGAATGCGTGCGCTGGTGGGATCAGTGGCTGAAGGGCAAGGACACCGGCATCATGGAAGAACCTGTGCTGCGGGTGTGGATGCAGGACAGCATGCCGCCCACCACCAGTTATACCGTGCGCCACGGGCGCTGGGTGGGGGAGACGTCCTGGCCTTCGGCGAACATCGAGCCGCAGCACCTGGTGCTGAACGGTTCGCGACTGCAACCCGAGGCCGGCACCAACAAGAGACGGGAAAAGCGGCTTACCGTCCAGTCCCCGCTTACTTGCGGCCTGTTCGCCGGCAAGTGGTGTTCCTATTCCACCGGCCCGGATCTCGCCCACGACCAGCGCGAGGATGACGGCGGGGCGCTGACCTTCGATACCGCCCCCCTGGACGAGGACCTGGAACTTTTGGGGGCGCCGGAACTGGAACTGGAACTGGCCGCCGACCGGCCGGTGGCCATGATCGCCGTGCGCCTCTCCGATGTGGCGCCGGACGACAAGGCGACCCGGGTCACCTACGGCGTACTCAACCTCACCCACCGGGACGGCCACGAGCACCCGGCGCCGCTGGAACCCGGCCGCCGCTACCGCGTCCGGGTGGTGATGAACAGCATGGCCCAGGTTTTCCCCAAGAGCCACCGCCTGCGCCTGTCCGTGTCCACTTCCTACTGGCCCCTTGCCTGGCCGCCGCCGCAGCCGGTGCGGCTGACGATTTATGACAGGGCCAGCCGCCTGGTCCTGCCCAAGCGCCGTGCGACGCGGGAGGAGGACGGGCGGATCGAATTCGGGCCCGCGGAAGGCACCGCACCGGAACCGGTCATGCAGCTGGAGCCGCCCCATCACAACTGGTATGTGCACCGGGATCTGGCCGCGGACAGCTCCACGCTGGAGGTGATCAACGACAACGGTCTGGTGAAGATCGAATCTCTGGATCTGGAAAAGTGGAATTCCTCCACCGAGTGGTACACGTCCGTCGCCGACGATTTCGACTCCATCCGCGGCGAAACGCTGTGGAACAGGGGCTACCGGCGGGGTGAATGGGAGGTGAAAACCGTTACCCGCACCGTCGTTACTTCCGACGCGGACAATTTCCATATCCACGCCACCCTGGACGCCTACGAGGGGGAACGGCTGGTGTACTGCCGCACCTGGGATGATACCATCCCGCGCAGCCTGGTCTGACCGGCGTTATCCGACGTCTGCGTAGGATCTGCAGAGGCGCACTATCTCCGGCTGCACCAGGTCCCGGTAGTCCCGGAATGACATCTGGATCAGCTCCGTATGCGTCCCGGCGTTGAAAGTGATCTTGTCGTTGGCGGCCAGTTTTTCCTCGACGTAGACCTTCATGTCGAACAGGTTGCCGAAAGGGGGCATGGCCCCCGGTTCGCATTTCGGGAAACGACCCTGGAATTCGTTCTCGTCCGCCAGCGCGACCTCTTTTGCCCCGGCGGCGGCCGCCAGCAGGTCCGGGTCCAGTTTTTCCGGGGCCGGCAGCACCGCCATGGCCAGTTCTCCGTCGATATTGACGATCACCGTCTTGGCGAATTCCTGCCCGTGGACATGCGCGGACGCGGCGATCTCCTGGGCGGTATAGGCCAGTGAGTGCCGCATGCTCAGGTAGCGGATGTTATGGCCGTCGAGAAAGTCACACAATGTCTTCAGCATGTGGATAGTCCTTGTTCCCGATTCCTGAATGTTAAAATAGCCCCTCCCGGCGCGGCCGGGCTGATCCAGATCAAACTCTCCCCATATTCATCGGGCAATCTGGGATTAACCCTTTAACCTGTGGGGAGAGAATAAGGAGGGAAGATCAATGCTCAATCTGAAGCGCATCCTGCACCCGACGGATTTCAGCGACAATTCCAATCAGGCGCTGAAATACGCCTGCTCGCTGGCCACGCAATTCGGCGCGGAGCTGCATATCATCCACGTCGCCCAGAATCCCGCCCTGCTGTCATCGCCGGCCAACGATTACCTGCCGGCGGACTACTATGACCGTCTGCAGCGGCAGGTTAACGAGCAACTGGCCTCGCTCCCGGATGAGGTGCTGAGTTTCACCGGCTCGGTCACGCGCAACCTCTGCTCCGGCGTGCCGTTCGTGGAGATCATCCGCTACGCCAAGGAAAACGCCATTGACATGATCGTGATGGGCACCCACGGCTATTCTGGTCTGAAACACCTTATTATAGGGAGCGTGGCGGAAAACGTGGTGCGTAAGTCCCCCTGCCCGGTACTCACCGTGCACCCGGAGAATTACGAATTCGTGATGCCCTGATCCGCCCCCTCAAGCAGTCTGCCCGCCCAGAGCCTGCTGCGCCCCGGCCGGCGCCGGCTCCTCATTATTCCTCTGCAACAGCAGCCGGTAGACCAGCATCTTGACGGCGTCATTGAAGACGAACCAGACCAGGGCGTAAGCCCACATCAACAGGGCGTAGGTCCAGCCAATGGGTGTCACGAAGATGCCGTACACGGCGATCACGGTGCCCAGAATCTCGGTGCCGAAGGTGGCCCCCAGCAGCAGGGGCGAGGGCCAGGGCCGCCGCCAGAACCAGCTTTCCGCCCGGGTGACATACAGGGTGCTGTGACCGGCGACGATGAGCTTCAGGAACAGGAAAGTACGGATCATGTCGTCGGAGAAGCCCTGTTCGCGGAGGAGGAAGTACAGTACGAACGACGCCACCACCCCGGCGATGCCCAGGGCACTGGAAACCGTGAGCAGTTCCTGCATGCGCCAGCGCACCGGCTTCTCGTGCACCTTGGTGTTGTCGTAGGCGATGGCCAGGATGGGCAGGTCGTTGAGCAGGGCCAGCAGGATGATCATCAGCGCAGTGATGGGATAGAAGGCGAACACCACGATGGACAGGGTCATGAACAGGATGATGCGGATGGTCTCGGCGATGCGGAAAGTGGCGTAGCTCTTCATCCGGGCAAAGGTGATCCGGGCCTGCTGCATCGCCTCGTTGATCACCGACAGGCCCGGCGCCGTGAGGATGACGTCCGCCGCCGCCCGCGCCGCGTCGGTGGCGCTGTCCACAGCAAAACCGCAGTCGGCCTTCTTCAGGGCCGGGGCATCGTTGACGCCGTCGCCGGTCATGGAAACGATGTGGCCGCCCTTCTGCAGGGTGTCGACGATGCGGTATTTATCCTCGGGCACCACCTCGGCGAAGATGTCCACCTCCTCGATCATCTCGACGATGGCTGACTCATGGGTGTGGATGAATTCCCGTTCCAGAAGGCGGGTGTCATACATGGTCTTCAGGTCCTCCATGACCTCGGCCGCGAAACGCCGCGCCTCCTTGGCGGAGACTTCACCCTTGAGCCGCCGGTAGACGGCCGCGGCCAGGGTCTCCACCAGGGCCAGCAGTTCGTTGGAGGCGGCGCCGGAGAGCTGGACCGAGCGGATGGTACGCTGCTCCAGTCCGAGGATACGTCCGATCTCCTTGGCAATGGCGAGGTTGTCGCCGGTGACCATCTTCACTTTCACGCCGAGACTGTGCATCTCGTCTATCACCTCCCGGGAGTCCTCGCGCGGGGGATCGTAGAGCGGTATCAGTCCGATTAATTCCAGCGGCATCCCTTCCCGCCGGCGGCCCACCGCCAGGGTGCGGTAGCCCTTGGAGGCGAGTTGATCCACGGTTTCGTTGAGCTTGCCGGCCTCCTCGTCCTCCAGCTCGGCCATGCCCATGAGCACCTGGGCCGCCCCTTTGACGGCGGTGAAGTGTTCGCCGTCGTGCTCGACTTCCGCCTCGGTGCGCTTGCGCACCGGGTCGAAGGGTTCGAAACTGCTCTGGCGGTAGTCCTGCACGGGCGCCTCCGGCAGTTTCTTCTCCAGGTAATCAAAGATGGGCAGCTCTATGGGGTCGTTGTTCTCGCGGCGCGAGGCCAGGACGGCGCACAGGAACAGATCGTCCGGGGTAAAGCCCTCCAGCACCACCGGCTCGGCGACCTCCATCCGGTTTCGGGTGAGGGTGCCGGTCTTGTCGGCGCAGAAGATGTCCACCCCGGCCAGCTCCTCGATGGCGGTAAGCTGGGAGACGATGGCCTGACGCCGCGCCAGGTTCATCGCCCCCACCGCCATGGTGACCGACAGCACCGCCGGCAGGGCCACGGGAATGGCCGCCACGGTCAGGACCAGGGCGAAGCGGGCGATCTCCAGAAAGGCCTCGTGCCGGAACAGGGCCACCATGACGATGATCAGCACCAGGACGACGGTGACCACGATGAGGAAATTGCCGATGTGGATCACCATCTTCTGGAAGTGGCTGCGCTCCTTGCGCTGCGCCTCGGCGACCAGGGCCACCACCGAAGAGAAGCGGGTGTGCATCCCGATATTGACCACCGCCGCCAGCATCTCTCCCTGCTTGACTACGGTATTGGCGTAGGCCACTTCGCCCGCCTCCTTGCTGACGGGCAGGGATTCGCCGGTCAGCGCCGCCTGGTCGATGAGCAGGTAATCGCCTTCCAGCAGCTGCACGTCGGCGGGAACGATGTCGCCGATGCGCAGCTTGACGATGTCGCCGGGGACCAGCTCGCGCACGGGGATGCGCTGGAATTCGCCGTCGCGCCTGACCGTCACCTCCTTGGCCAGCCGCTGCTTCAGCGCCTGCAGGGCGTTCAGCGCCCGGTGCTCCTGGAAGAAGTCCAGGCTGACGTTAATCATCAGCATGAGGAGGATGATGCCGAAGTCCTCCCACTTCTCCACCACGGCCGAAAGCACGGCCGCCACCTCGATCATCCCGGGGATGGGACCCCAGAAGCGGCGAAACAGGCGGTGCCAGAGGGCTTCCTCCCGTTCCTCGATTTCATTGAAGCCGTATCGGTCCCGCCTTCTTTCGACCTCGTCTCCCGAAAGCCCCCTTCCCCCGTCGACGTCTAATTCGTCCAGGGTTTGGGAGACCGGCTCACTTTTATATTAGCATCGCCGTCGTTGTCGGCGTCTTCCTGATCGCCCACCGCCCAACCGGTGCTCCCCTCTATGCAGCCCTCTATCCACCAGCCGTCCAGGACGCTCAGCTGGGGAACCCCGTTGAAGGCCGCCTTCATTCCGCTGGTGCCGGAGGCCTCCATGGGACGCAGCGGCGTGTTCAGCCAGACGTCCGAACCGGAGACCATGGCCAGGGCGATGTCCATGTCGTAGTCCGGCAGGTAGGCCACCGTGATGCGCCCGGACAGGTCCTTGATGTGCGCGTGCAGTTGATCGATGAGGCGCTTGCCGCCCTCGTCCCGGGGATGAGCCTTGCCGGACAGGACGATCTGGAAGGGATATTTCCCCGCGATGGCGGCGAGGCGTTCGATGTCGGTGAACAGCAGATCGGCGCGCTTGTAGGCGGTCATGCGCCGGGCGAAGCCGAGTATGGGCAGCTGCGGGTTGAGCTTCACCGAGGTCAGCGAACTGACCTTGTCGATCAGCGCCTGCTTGGCCCGGGTGTGGGCCTCCCAGATGTCATCGTCGCCGATGCTGTCCGCCCGTATCAGCAATGCCGGCTCGTGGCACCATCCCGGCATGTGCTTGTCATAAAGCGCCGCGAAGGGCGCGCTGGTCCAGGTATGGGGATGTACGCCGTTGGTGATGGCGTGCACCTGGTAGCTGGGATAACGGCTGCGGGACAGTTCGGCGTGGCGCTTGGCGACGCCGTTGACGTATTCGCTGATGTTCAGGCACAGGCGGGTCATGTTGAGGGGTCTTCTTCCCCGGCCAGGCGCTTGAGGGTATCGAGATCGATGAAGTCCCCCAGCACGCGCGTCACCATGTCATAGGGGAAGCGGTCGTGGCCGGCCTCCACGGGGGTGTGGGTAGTAAAGTTGCACATGTCGCGCACGCGGGGGACGTCATAGGGAGACTCGCCCGGGCGCAGGTCCTCGCTGGGAAAGGCGTAGCGGCGCAGCAGCTCGGTGGCGAGCAGGGCCGAATGGCCCTCGTTCATGTGATAATGGATGATGGTGAAACCCAGGGCCTGCAGCATGCGTACCCCGCCTATGCCCAGGACGATCTCCTGTTTCAACCGGTAGGTGTTGTCCCCCCCGTAAAGATAATGGGTCAACCGGCGATCGTCGTCGCCGTTCTGATCCAGATCGGTGTCCAGCAGGATCACCGGTTCCCGCCCGCCCATGTGGCCCTTGTGGATATACAGCCAGCCGCGGATCCACACGGGCCGGTCCTCTATGTCCACCGCCACCATGGCCCCCAGCGGCGTCGCCCGGGAATCGGGCTCCCACGGATCGGGTTGTTCCTGCTGGCGGCCCTGGTCGTCTATGGTCTGGCGGAAATAACCGGCGCGGCTGACCAGGGTCACCGCCACCATGGGCAGCGCCAGATCGGCGCCGGAACGCACGGTGTCGCCGGCCAGTACCCCCAGACCGCCGCTGTAGGTGGGGATGTCGTTGGCCAGGGCGATCTCCATGGAG
>JARRRO010000029.1:0-4688 GCA_037380645.1 Gammaproteobacteria bacterium
GAGGCATATCTGGAACGCCGAAAACAGGAGCGCATGGCAAAAGAGCACGAAGAAAGTGAACAGGGAGCAGTATTCTCCCGCGGTGACGAAATTATTGAGCTGGAAGAACCTGAAATAGATTTTGAAGCACTGGACATAAAGACGCGCAACTTGATAAAAATGTGCGTCTTTATTGCCGCCTCTATCGGATTATGGTTGATCTGGGCACCTGTTTTACCCGCCCTCAGTGTATTGCAAGGAATTACGGTTTGGGAATATCTATCGGCGGTTCATGGTCAGAACGCACTGGTGCCCGTAACACTAGCGGATATCATTCTGGCGTTTATTGTCGCGGTGATAACAGTTGTAGCTGCACGGGGTTTGCCGGCCTTCATCGAAATCTTACTTTTACATAACACATCCCTCAAGGAAGGCGATAGATTAACCGTAAAAACATTGTTGCGTTATACAATCGTTTTGATTGGAACAGTCGTTTTCTTTTCCCTGATGGGCATAAGCTGGTCGCAAATACAGTGGCTGGTTGCCGCTCTTGGCGTTGGTGTCGGCTTCGGGCTGCAGGAAATCGTTGCTAATTTCATATGTGGCTTGATTATTCTGTTTGAACGCCCGATCAGGGTTGGTGATATTGTAACCATTGGCGATACGGATGGCATTGTCTCGCGCATTCAGATCCGCGCCACGACAATAACAACGTGGGACAGACAGGAATTATTGGTCCCGAACAAGGAATTCATAACCAATCGTCTGCTGAACTGGTCGTTATCGGATCCGATAACGCGGATAACCATCCCCGTCGGCATAGCCTATGGAAGCGATGTTAAAAAGGCTATTTTCCTGATGAAAGAAGCAGCCGAAGAACATACAAATGTGCTGAAGGATCCGGCACCCATATTAACGTTTGAAGCTTTCGGCGACAATTCCCTTAATCTTAAATTACGCGCCTACTTGCCTTCCATTGACAACAGGTTGACCACGATAACCGAATTACATGAAGCGATTAACCAAAAATTTCAGGAAGCCGGCATCACGATTGCCTTCCCGCAGAGGGATGTCCATCTTGATGCCGGCAAGCCATTAAGTGTCCGCATAAATCAGGAAGAACTCAAAAATGTTACTGACTAAAGATTGGTAAATGATGTCTGTATTTGTCTGAATCCGTAGTTTACTGATCCTGAGAATCATATCGCGATGAAAAGCCATAACTCAAATCGGCCGTCGGTACCGATCTATGCGGGTTTGACGATGGAATACGGCTATATCTGGGATATGGACACGCAGAGCAGGGCAATAACAGCGTCTATCTGTACCTGGCCGCATTTTCTAGGGCGTTGCCACGGGCGGTGATGACCCGGAAAATGGGGGTCATGGACAGCAGGCATTCCCTTTACGCCCCCCGCTACTGGCCCTGGTGGTGCGCCGTCGGGATACTGTGGCTGCACACGCGTTTACCCATTCACTGGCAGCTGGCCACGGGCCGCGTCCTGGGGCGGGCGCTCTACCGGCTGCTGCCGCACCGCCGGCGCATCGCGGCGATCAATCTCAGGCTCTGCTTCCCGGAGCTGGAACCGGCGGAGCAGGTAAGACTGTTGCGCGAGCACTTCGAGGGACTGGGCCTGATGGTCGTTGAGACCACCATAGGCTGGTGGGTGGACGACCGCCGCCTGAAGGGCATAGGGAAAGTGGAAGGCCTGGAGAACCTCAACCGGGCCCTGGCAAAGGGCCGGGGCGTGCTGCTGCTCACCGCCCATTTCACCGCCCTGGAGATGGGCGGACGGGTGCTGGCCATGGCCGTGGATCACCCCTTCCACGGCGTCCAGCGGCCCCATGAAAACCCGGTGCTGCAGTATTGCATAGATCGTGGCCGCGCGCGGCGCTTCGGCAGGATGTATTCCCGGGACGATATCCGCGGCATTCTAAAGGGTCTCAAGGGCGGGCACGCCCTGTGGTACGCACCGGATCAGGCCTACACGGGCCCCCGCAGCATCCAGGCGCCCTTCTTCGGGATTCCGGCGGCGTCCAATCCCGCCACCGCCAGGATCGCCAAGGTCAGCGGCGCGCCGGTGGTGCCTTTTTTTACCTTGCGTGAACCGGGCGGGCGCTATCGCCTGCGCCTGCTGCCGGCCCTGGAAGATTTTCCCGGCGGCGACCTGGAGGCGGACACCGCACGTATCAACAAGGTTATCGAAGATCAGGTGCGGCTGGCGCCGGCCCAGTACTACTGGGTGCACCGCCGTTTCAAGCGGCGGGACGAGACGGATCCCTACTTGCAGTTACAAAGCCTGTAACTTATCGCTTCTGTTACTTCCCGGTGCTCCCTTCCGGCCCATCCCCGCCAGGTTTACTCTTGCCCGCCTCTTCGTTGGAGAGAAGAGAGCGTAGTTCATCCATGATGTTGGCCTTCAGATTGCCCTTGAGCAGGCGGATGATCTCGTCCAGCTCCATGGCGAACTTCTCTTCCAGCCGCTCGGCCAGGGCGGTGATGTCCGGCGACGGCGCTCCGGGGTCGGGTTCATCCGGCGCCGGCTCCACCAACTCGTGCAGAATGGGGAGGTCGGCAGGCCGGCCCGGGGCCGGCCGGGTCGGGGATTTCTCCTGCGCCGCCAGCAGCGACTCCAGCTCGCGGATCTTCTCCGTCAGTTGCGGGTCGGTTTTTTTGGGTTCGTCCGGCATGGTCACTGGGCGCTCATGTCATGGGTGTGCAGTTCGAATCCCCGGTCGCGGTATTGCTTGTAGCGCGACCTCGCCCGTCGGCGCAGGTCCTCCTCCCCGCCGACGATCTCCGCGACGCGCCCGAAGTCGGCGGCGGATTCGGGGATCTCCTCGGTCAGGTTGATGAGCACGTCTCCGTCGCCGGCGGTGACGTCGGGCCAGCCAACGGTCACCGGCGTGCCGGCGTCGGCGTCATCCGCCACGGCGTGGGGGAGGAAGCTGATGTCCTGGAAGGTCCACAGCAAGTCGTCCAGGGCGGCGGCCTCCTCCCGGCTGGAGGCGAGGATGTGCAGGCGGTGGCCCTGTTTCCATACCTTGTTCGCCAGGGTGCAGGCGAAGCGGGTACGGCTGGTCCCGTCACCGAGCAGGTAGAAGTCCGCTCGGGCCATGGCGGCTCGCCGTATAGCGTTGCATCATTTGCTCCCCCCGATCCGGTCCAGCAGGTATTGCATGAGCAGGCGCACCGGACGGCCGGTGGCATTCTTTTCCTTGCCGGTGACCCAGGCCGTGCCGGCGATGTCCAGGTGCGCCCACCGGTACTTTTTGGTGAAACGGGACAGGAAGCAGGCGGCGGTGATGGTGCCGGCGTCGCGGCCGCCGATGTTGGCGAAATCGGCGAAGTTGGAATCCAAAAGTTCCTGGTATTCGTCCCAGAGCGGCAGTTGCCAGACCCGGTCGCCGCTGGTTTCCCCGGCCGCGAGCAGATCCTTGGCCAGGGGATTGTGGTTGCTCAACAGGCCGCTGGCGACCCGGCCCAGGGCCACCAGGCAGGCACCGGTGAGGGTGGCCATGTCGATGACCACGTCAGGGTCGTAGCGTTCGCTGTAGCTCAGGGCGTCGCACAGGATCAGCCGGCCCTCGGCGTCGGTGTTCAGCACCTCTATGGTCTGGCCGGACATCGTGGTGAAGATATCGCCGGGCTTGGTGGCCTTGCCGCTGGGCATGTTTTCCGTGGCCGGGATCACCCCCGCCAGGTTGACCGGCAGGTTCATCTCGGCCGCGGCGCAGAGAACGCCCAGCACCGTGGCCGCGCCGCACATATCGTATTTCATCTCGTCCATGGCCTGGGCCGGCTTGATGGAGATGCCGCCGGTGTCGAAGGTCACCCCCTTGCCCACCAGGACCACGGGCTTGCCGGCCTTCTTGGCGCCCTGGTATTCCAGGGTAATGAGCCGGGGCGGTTCGTCGCTGCCGGCCGCCACCGACAGCAGGGAATTCATGCCCAGACGCTTCATGGCCGCCTCGTCCAGCACCTTCACCTTGATCGATTTGTAATGGCGGCCGAGCTGCTGGGCCTGGGAGGCCAGGTGGGAGGGCGTGCACACGTTGGACGGCCGGTTGGCCAGGTCGCGGGTCAGTTTCACGCCCTTGGTGACGGCCCGGGACTGATGGATGGCCCGATCGCCTGCCGGCAGTTCGCGCCGGGACGGCGCAGTCAGGACCAGTTTGCGCAAGGGTTTGCGCTCGCGTTTCTTGCCGCTCTTGAACTCCGTGAATTCATACTGACACTGTTCCGCCGTCTCCACGGTCTGCCGGACCTTCCAGTACAGGTCGCGGCCCTTGACGTTGAGTTCGGTCAGGTAGCTGACCGCCTCAGTGGCGCCGGTCTTGGAGAGTTCCCTGGTGCTGGCCTCGACGATGGCGCGGAATTCACGGTCGTCCAGGTCGCGTTCGCGCCCGCAGCCAATCAGCAGCACCCGGTCGGCCAGGGTGCCGGCGACATTGTGCAGCAGCAGCGACTGCCCCTTTTTCCCCGTGATGTCCCCGCGCCGGATGAGGTTGGAGAGGTACTTGCCGCTGACGTCATCGACGGCCTTGGCGGCGGGCGTTAGCTTGCGTGGTTCGGTGATGCCAACAATCAGACAGGCCGTGCGCTGTTTCTCGGGATTCCCGCTCTTGATGCTGAATTCCATGATCTTCTGTAGTATGCGTCAGGGTTTTCTATTTATTTCAAGGAAACGCCGGGTTGAGGCCTTGCT
>JARRRO010000029.1:4730-13815 GCA_037380645.1 Gammaproteobacteria bacterium
AATTCTTGACCGGTTATAAGATTGAAACGCCCGCTATGCCCAGGCGGACCCCGCCGGCCGCCGCTCGCCCCGGACGGGCGAATTCCGGGACGTCCAGCAGTTCCCGTCCGGCCTGACGGGCTAGTGTATTATTAAATGCCGTGGAGGCAAAATTCTGAGCGTAAACGGACCGGATCATGATTCTTGAACGCTATATACACAGCGAGATCCTGTCCAAACTCATCTGGATTATCGGGCTGTTAATCCTGATCCTGGCCAGCCAGCGGTTCGTCGGTTACCTGGCCGATGCCGCCGAAGGTCGGCTCCCGGGCAATCTGCTCTTCGACATGCTGGGCATGAAGATGCTGTCCATGACGCCGAAACTGCTCCCCGTCGCCCTGTTCGTCAGCGTCATCCTGGCCATGTCCAGACTCAACCGGGACCGGGAGCTGACCGTGGTCTCCAGCGCCGGCGTGGCCGACAGGTTTCAGATTCACGCAGTGCTCCGCTTCGCCCTGGTGTATAGCCTGCTGGTGGCGGGGATCGCCTTTTATCTGGCGCCGTGGGCGGAGCTGCGGCTGCGCGACCTCAATGACATAGCCAAGGTCGAATCAGATGTGACCGGGCTGCGCGCCGGCCAGTTCAAGGAATTCAGCCGGGGCAACAGGGTGGTATACGTCCAGAAGCTGACCGAGGACCGGCGCGCCATGGGGAATGTCTTCGTGCAGGTACGCCAGCCCGACGGTGCGAGCGTGGTCAAGGCGGACAGCGCCCGCTACCAGACCAAGGCCACTACAGGCAGCCGCTACGTCGTGTTTCATAACGGCCGCCGTTACATCGGAGCGCCGGGCAAGCTGGATTACCGCATCAGCCATTACCGGACCTACGGGGTGCTCCTGGAACAGGGGGTGAAGGAGGCCTCCGCCAGAAGGCTGGAAGCCTATCCCACCTCGGAACTGTGGCGGCTGAAAGATTCTTCCCATGTGCCAGACAGGCGGCGGAACTGGTACAAGACCGAACTGCAGTGGCGCCTGTCCTACGTCCTGACCTCGATCCTGCTGCCGCTGCTGGGCGTCGCCCTGTGCCGGGCAGGCGGTGCCGATCAGCGCTACACGCCGCTGCTGATCGCCATCCTGATCTATTTCATTTACAGCAACCTGCTGGGCATCTCCAAGACCCTGATGGTGCGGCAGGAACTCTCCATCTATACCGGCCTGTGGTGGGTGCACGGGCTGCTCGCCGCGGTCATCCTGGTTCTGCTGAAGGAGCACCGGATCCGGTTCTGGTACAGACGGTTGAGTAAGCGAGCGCGGCAGGCATGAGGATCATCCGCCGCTACATCACCGTACACCTGGTGTGGATGACCTTCATCGCCCTGGCGGTGCTGATGGCGCTGTTTTCTTTTTTCTCCCTGATAAACGAATTGGGAAAGACTGGCGTAGGCAACTACGGCATCCCCCAGGCGCTGCTGTACGTCCTGCTGACCATGCCCAGGACGGCCTACGAGCTGTTTCCCATCGCCGCCGTGGTCGGCAGCATGGCGGTGCTGGGTATCATGGCCCAGAACAGCGAGCTGGACGTGATCCGCACTTCGGGGGTGTCACGCTTCGACCTGGCCGTGGTCATGGTGCGCTCCGGCCTGGTGCTGGTGCTTATCGCGGTGGTGTTCGGCGAATTCGTCGCCCCGGCCAGCGAGGAAAGGGCCCAGCACCTGCGTTCCATGGCCTTGACCAACCAGATCACCACGAACACGCGCTATGGCGTGTGGGCCCGACACGGCGATAGTTTCATCAATATCCGCAAGGCCCTGCCCGGCAACCGTGTCGAGGACGTCTACGTGTATGAATTCGACGGACATAACCGGCTGCGCAGCAGCGTGTTCGCCAAGAGCGCGGAGTATCGGGACGGGCACTGGCTGATGCATGACATACGCGAATCGGTCATCGACGATCAAAAAGTGGTGCGCCGGGATATCAAGGAGGCATCCTGGGGTTCCCTGCTGGATCCGGACATGATCAACCTGATCATGGTGAAGCCGCAGTTTCTGGCCATCTGGGAACTGGCCGGCTACATCCGCTATCTTCGCCACAACGCCCAGAATACCCAGCTCTACGAACAGGCCCTGTGGACCAAGCTGATCCGGCCCTTCTCAATCCTCGCCATGATCGTCCTGGCCGTGCCCCTGGTGCGCGGGCATTCGCGCTTCGGGTCGGTGAGCCAGCGGGTCTTCCTGGGGGCGTTCGCCGGCATCATCTTCCATCTGTGCAACCAGGTCTCCGATCATCTCGGTGTGGTGTACGGTATTTCCCCCCTGGTCAGCGTGCTCACGCCGACGCTGATCCTGATCCTGATCCTCGCGTATCTGCTGCGCGAATAGACTCCGCCGCGGCAGCCGGTTGCCAATGCGCCGAACATCGGTCAAGCTTGACGGCGGGGGGACGACAAGAACGGATGTTATTACCTGATAAAACATGATCTTGAGCACGCGTAGCAGTACCGCCGGCCCCGCGCTCGGACCGCCGCCTTTCGCACCGGACTGGGCTTTTTTCCTGGACGTGGACGGAACCCTGCTGGAACTGGCCGAGAAACCGGATCAGGTGTTTGTGGACGCCGGCCTGATCCGTGTTCTGGAGCGGCTGTCCCGGGGCACGGGCGGCGCCGTGGCCCTGATCAGCGGCCGCGCCCTCGCCGATCTGGACGACCTGTTCGCCCCGCTGCGGCCCGCCGCCGCGGGCCAGCACGGCATAGAACGCCGCGACCACGGCGGCGTCGTTCACTACCATCACCAGCTGGACGGCAAGCTCGATCGGACCCGCGCCCTCCTCACGCGCCTGGCCGAGGAAAACCCGGGGCTGCTGATCGAGGACAAACGCTATAGCGTAGCCATTCATTATCGGGGGGCTCCCGAAAAGGAGGCGGTGGTCCGGGCCTTCCTGGACGAGCATATGCCCGCCCTCGAGAAGGATTTCCACCTGCAGGAGGGCAAGATGGTGTTCGAAATCAAGCCCAGCGGCAGGGACAAGGGGGTGGCCATCGGCGAGTTCATGCAGGAGGCGCCGTTTCTGGGTCGCACCCCGGTATTCATCGGCGACGACGTCACCGACGAGGACGGTTTCGCCACCGTCAACGGCTTGCACGGCCATTCCATCCGGGTCGGGGACGGCATGACCGCGGCCCGGCGGTTCCTGCCGGGCCCCCGGGCCGTGCTCACCATGCTTAACGATTACCTCACCTATATCACCCGCACCCGAGAGCACCAGCAATGAGTCAGGTCAACCACAATCTGGATCTGGGGCTGATAGGGAATTGCAGCTATGGGGCCCTCATCGACAAGTCCGCCCGCGTGGTCTGGGCGTGCATGCCGCAATTCGACAGCAACCCGGTCTTCTCTTCGCTGCTCAACCCGCCCGGCGACGACGAAGACGGCTGCTTCGCCATCGAGGTCCATGACGTCGTCGAGTCGGAACAGCGCTACATCCACAACACGCCGGTGCTGGTGACGGTGCTGCGGGACCGCCACGACAACGAGGTGGAGGTGACGGACTTTGCCCCGCGCTTCCGTCAGCACGGACGCATGTTCCGGCCAATCATGATGATCCGCCGGGTCAAGCCGCTGAAGGGCAGTCCACGCATCCGCATCCGCCTGCGGCCGAACTATGACTACGGCGCCTCCCAGCCCCAGATCACCCGCGGCAGCAACCATATCCGCTATGTCACGCCGGACTGGGTGCTGCGGCTGACCACCGACTGCTCCGTCAGCGCCATCCTGGATGAGAACCAGTTCGTGCTCAACGACGGCATCACCCTGATCCTGGGCCCCGACGAGACCCTGCCCGAGGCGGTCACCCCCGTGGGCCACCAGTTCATGGAGAATACCCTGGATTACTGGCGCGACTGGGTCAGGACCCTGGCCATCCCCTTCGAGTGGCAGCAGCAGGTCATCCGGGCGGCGATCACGCTGAAACTGAACGCCTATGAGGACACCGGCGCCATCATCGCCGCCCTGACCACGTCCATCCCCGAATCACCGAACAGCGGCCGCAACTGGGATTACCGCTACTGCTGGCTGCGCGACGGTTATTTTGTCATCAGCGCGCTGAACCGCCTGGGCACGACCGTCACCATGGAAAGCTTCCTGCGCTATCTCATTAATGTCAGCGCCGGCAGCGACGGCAACCATCTGTGGCCGGTGTATCGCATCAACGGCAAGCGGGACCTGGCCGAAGCCGTGGTGGAGCACCTCAAGGGTTACCGGGGGATGGGGCCGGTGCGCATCGGCAACCAGGCCTGCGAGCAGATCCAGAACGACGTCTACGGCGCCGCCATCCTGGCCACGGCCCACGTCTTTTTCGACGAGCGCCTGGCCCGGCCGGGAGACGAGGCCCTGTTCAATATCCTCGAAGGCCTGGGCCGGCGGGCGACGGAGGTGTACGACCAGCCGGATGCCGGCGTCTGGGAATTCCGCCAGGGCAAGCGCATCCATACCTATTCCAGCGTCATGTGCTGGGTGGCCTGTGACCGCCTGGCCAAGATCGCCGCCCATCTCAATCTTGATCGCCGTCAAAAATACTGGCGCGGGCAGGCTGATAAGATGCGTAAGCATATTATGGAGAAGGCGTGGAACGGCAAGATGAACTCCTTCGTCGCCAGTTTCGACGGCGCTGAACTGGATTCCAGCCTGCTGCTGCTGCACGAGCTGGGCTTCATCGAGGCAGAGGACCCACGCTTCGCGGGCACCGTCGAAGCCATCGAGGCCGGCCTGAGGGAGGGGGATTTCCTGTTCCGGTACCGCGGCGAAGACGATTTCGGCAAGCCGGAATCCGCCTTTACCGTATGCACCTTCTGGTATATCGACGCCCTCACCTCCCTGGGCCGGGTGGAGGAGGCGCGAGAACTGTTCCTGCGTCTGCTGCAGTGCTGCAATCACCTGGGTCTGTTGTCCGAAGACATCAATCCCGAGACGCGGGAACTGTGGGGCAACTATCCTCAGACCTACAGCATGGTCGGCATCATCAATTCGGCCATTCGCCTGAGCAAACCCTGGAGCGAGGCGTTTTGAAACGGCTGGTAGTGGTCTCCAACCGGGTCGCCTCGCCGGGGCGCAAGCAGGCGGCGCAGGGAGGCCTGGCGGTGGCCCTGGTCTCGGCGCTGGAGAAGGCGGGCGGCGTCTGGTTCGGCTGGAGCGGCAAGGTCACCCGCTATCCCGGCAAGGAGCCTTCCCTGCAGGAGTCGGGCAATATCACCTTCGCCACCCTGCCGCTGAGCAGACGCGCTTATAATGAATATTACATGGGCTACGCCAACAGCAGCCTCTGGCCCCTGTTTCACATGCAGCTGCATGCCTTCGTCTATGACCGCCTGTGGCTGGAGGGGTACCGGCGGGTCAACCGCCATTTCGCCCGCAAGCTGTTGCCGTTGCTGGACGGAGACGAGGTCATCTGGGTGCATGACTACCACCTCATTCCCCTGGCCGGGGACCTGCGTGAGGCGGGGATCAGAGAGCCCATCGGATTTTTCCTGCATATCCCGTTTCCCCCCTACGAGGTGCTGCGCGCACTGCCGGATTGCGACTATCTGTTGAAGTGTCTGTGCGAGTACGACCTGGTGGGTTTCCAGACCGAGTCCGACCGCCACGCCTTCCTCGATTGCGTCCAGCAGGTCTGCGCGGACGCCCGCCTCAAGGAGACCGAGGTCCTGGCCTGGGGCAGGCGCGTGCGGACCGAAGTCTTCCCCATCGGCATCCACGTGGAAGAGGTGGTGGCCATGGCGGAACGGGGCCGGCGCTCCACCCAGACCCGGCGCCTGCAGTCGCGGCTGCTGAACCATCGCGACCTCATCATCGGCATCGACCGCCTGGATTACAGCAAGGGCCTGCCGGAACGATTCCGGGCCTTCCAGCGCCTGCTGGAGCGCTATCCCAGCAACCGGGGCAACGTGGAGTTTCTGCAGATCGCCGCACCGTCCCGCACCGACGTGCCCCAGTACAAGGAGATCCAGCGGGAACTGGACAGCCTGGCCGGGCAGATCAACGGCAAGTACGCGGAGTATGACTGGATCCCCCTGCATTACCTGAACAAGGCCTTCGTCCGCGCCACCATCATGGGGTTCTTGTCCATCAGCCGCGTCGGTCTGGTGACGCCGCTGCGGGACGGCATGAACCTGGTGGCCAAGGAATTCGCCGCGGCCCAGGACCCCGAGGACCCGGGGGTGCTGGTGCTGTCCTCCCTGGCCGGGGCGGCCCACGAGCTGCGGGACGGGGCCCTCATCGTCAACCCCTACGACATCGACGAGGTGGCCGAGGCCCTGAGCACGGCCCTGGCCATGTCACTCCGGGACCGGGGCGATCGAGGGACAGCTATGATGAAAGTGCGATAGCGCCACAACTACTTCCACTGGGCCGAATCCTTCCTGGCCAGCCTGACCGGTACGCGCGATAAGCCGATGCAACTCACCCGGCATGGCTGACCGGCTTATCGGGGACATAGGCGGGACCCACAGCCGCCTGGCCCTGGCCGGCGCCGGGATCCGCAAAGTCAAGGTTTATGACAACGCCGGCTTCACCGGTCTGGACGCCATTATCGAAGACTACCTCCAGCGTCTTGCTGCCGCGGAGCGGCCCGCCTCGGCGGCCCTGGCTGTGGCCTGCCCGGTAGGGGGCGACAAGGTCCGGCTGACCAACCTGGGCTGGGGGTTTTCCATCGAGGATTACCGGCGTCGTTTCGGTTTCGACACGCTGCACGTGCTCAACGATTTTGCCGCTGCCGCCATGGCCATCCCCGCCCTGGGGCCGGGCGATGTCGTAACGATTGGCGGGGGCGAGGCGCTGCCGGGGCGCCCCGTGGGTGTCATCGGTCCGGGGACCGGGCTGGGGGTGGCGGCGCTGGTTCCCTGGGGGGAAACCTGGATCCCGGTGGCCGGCGAGGGCGGCCACGTGACCCTGCCCCCGGCCACGGACGAAGAGGATCGCATCATCGCTGCCCTGCGCCGGCGGCGGGGACACGTCTCCGCCGAGCGATTGCTCTCGGGTCCGGGCCTGGCCCTGCTGTACCAGGTACTGGCCGGGACGGAGGGTGAGGTCCCCGCGCCGGAGGCCATCACCCGTCTGGCGCTGTCTAACGAGGATCCCCTTGCCGCCAGGGCGCTGGACCATTTTCTGGCCATGCTGGGGACGGTGGCCGGCAATCTGGCACTGACCCTGGGGGCCCAGGGCGGCGTCTATCTGGCGGGGGGGATACTGCCGGACATCGCCGGCCGGCTGCAGGACTCGCTGTTCCGGGAACGCTTTGTCGACAAGGGCCGTTACCGGGAGTATCTCGAAGCCATCCCCACCCAGCTGATCACCCGGGACAATCCGGCCCTGCTGGGATTAAAAAGGTATCTGCAGGAGCGACAGGGGGCCTAGCCCGCCCGCGCGCCGGCCTGCAGCGGCGGTGAAAAGACGACCAGGCGGGTGCGGGAGAAACGGTCGTGGAAGGCGAGTTTTCCCGGATCGAAAAGCGCCCACAGGAAGCCGGCGCCCAGCGCCAGCAGGGACAGCAGCGCCAGGCCAAAGCGGAGTGCGGCGGCGCGGCGGCCTACCGGACTGCCGTCCGCGTCCACCAGGCGCATGCGCCAGGCCCGCATCCCCAAGGTCTGGCCGCGGGTCCATTGCCAGGCAAAGTAGCCGTAGCAGCACAGGAGCAGGTACAGCGAGTAGGGGAGGTTGCCGCTGGCGATGGCCCGGCCATGATTCAGGGGCAGGACCAGGGCCGTGGCCAGGCACAGGAGGCCGAACAGCAGCATGGCGTCATAGGCCATGGCGGCGATACGCCGCAGCATGCCACAGGGTGCCGGGGTATTTTTCGTTGTCATGAAATCCGGTTAATAAACTGCTTCAAGAGCGGGGTGATCCGGCGTCAGTATAGTGCATCCCGTCCCTCGCGTCCCTACGCCCTGAGGGATAAGATCCTTTCACCATCTGCTCTTGCAATGATAAGGAACACGTCAAGGCATGACGTGCGCATTGCGGTTATCCGCCGGAAATCGCTCTAGGCCCGTCGCGCGGCTGATCAGTGTGACGGGGAAACCTTGCGATGCGGTTTGTAAACTGTCATATCGCTGAGCGCGGGGCCGGATTGGCGCTCCCTAGGGGACTCGAACCCCTGTTTCCGGCGTGAGAGGCCAGCGTCCTAGGCCACTAGACGAAGGGGACTCCGTGGCGGCGCTGGGGCGACTCATAGCCGAAGCCCAGCGGGCGATCAATGCTTTTCGCCCGACCCCGCCGCGGCCCGGCCCCACACGCCAAAGGTGCACCACCCGCCGCACGATCCTCTATACCGGGCCCGGCAATCGCTATATGGTGCGCGGCGGCCGGCACCGTTGCGCCGGCCGTATCCTTGGCCAGAGCCAAAGACCTTCGAGGAAACATCGTTCGCCATGGACGTTTCGACGACACGAAGCCTGATCAAGAAGATGCTGGACAGCCGCGACCTGATGCCGGAGACGCGCGAAGAGCTGGCCGAATATCTCGCCGACCTGGACAAGGACGGGCTGCATCCCGACGACGTCAGCTATGTCTACGGCCTGGCGCGGCGGCTCGGCTATTCGGAGGCCGGCGTCCCGGCCGACCCCTACGCTGCCGAAGCGATGGGCGACAGCCTCGGCGAGGATTTCGCCGACACCGATGAGGGTGAAAGCGACACGGCGGCCGCGGTGCAGGCGGAGATCGCGCTGCGTGCGGTCGAGCAGGCGCGCGCGCTGGTGACACGGATGCGGGAGGCCGGTCCGGACGGCGCGGGCGCCGACGCGGCCACGCTGGACGAGTTGGACCACGCGCTGGGCGAGGCCGCCGCCGCGCTGACGCCGCGCGACTAGACGATCGGCTGGGCGCGGGCTTCGGCGCGCGGGCCGCGGCCGTGACCGCTAATGCTGCGGCTGCAGCTCGATTGTGCCGGTCTGGCGCCCATCCGACAGGCGGAACACCATGATGTGCGCGCCGCCGTCGGGCATCAGGAGTTGGACGAGCATGGTGCCGTCCTGCATCTCGACGTTTTCGACCGTGGCGCCCGCCGGCATGGTCGCGCGGATGGTGCCGAAGGGCGCGTCAGCGCCGGCCTTGCTCGACGCG
>JARRRO010000030.1:0-11008 GCA_037380645.1 Gammaproteobacteria bacterium
GACCTGCCTATCAATCACTTAAGTTAGAGAAAAATTGAGGAAAGCAATATATATTATCGCTTCTTCCGGGCTCTACCTGTCTTGCCCCCTGGGTGCTTCGCCGACGGCGCATCTGCCGTGCCCGATCAGCCCGGAGCCCATTCGGGTTCCTTTCCCCGGACGGGGTCATCCCGTAGGGGTCCGCCTTGATCAGGCCGGTAGAGGTGCGGGTTGATCGCTAAATGATGTTGACAACGCCGGGCCGTAGCCACACCCCCGTCACCTGACACCAATTATTCTATCGTACCAGCCCATGCCTGATTTACAAAATGAATTGTGAGCGGAATCAGGGGGTTCCGACTGAGATTACAGGATCGGGTAGAGCCGGGCAGGCGTGCTGATCCGAGCCGGAAAGGGGCAGACGTTGTAGTCGTGGAGCGCCGCCGGTATTGTTGAGCCATTCCATGCTTTTAACGTCACGGCGGTAATCGGCGGTCGTGATAACAGGACGGTATCAGGGCGCGAGATGACATCTTCTATCGAATTTTCCATGTTTCTGATCTTCACCGGCGCGGCGGTGCTGGCGACCGCGGCCCTGTTCGCGCGTCAAGCGATGCTGGTTGCCTATATCCTCCTGGGGATCCTGCTCGGGCCGTGGGGGGTCCGCCTGGTCAACGATCCCGCGCTGATCCAGGATATCTCCAATATCGGTATTACCTTCCTGTTGTTCCTCCTGGGGGTAGATCTGCTGCCCCGCCAGCTGATGCAGATGCTGGGAGAGGCCCTGTCCACTACCCTGCTGAGTTCGCTGGCATTCTGGGTGATGGGATTCGCGGTGGGGTACGGCTTCGGTTTTCCCGGGGCCGATGCGGCGGTGATCGGTGTTGCACTGATGTTCTCCAGCACCATCATCGGCGTCAAGCTGATGCCGACAACCTCCCTGCATCATCGCCACACCGGCCAGATGATCATCAGCGTGCTCCTGATTCAGGATCTCCTGGCCATCCTGGTGCTGCTGCTGTTGCAGGGATACGGCAAGGGGATGGATCTGGCTTGGGATATACTGAAACAGCTGGGTATGCTGCCCGTACTGTTCGCCGTCTCCTGGGCGCTGGACAGGTATGTCCTGGAAAAGCTGATCATCCGTTTTGATCAGATCCATGAATATATCTTTCTGCTTGCCATCGCCTGGTGCCTGGGTATGGCTGAACTGGCTTCTGTCATGGGGCTGTCCCGCGAAATCGGCGCCTTCACCGCCGGCGTGACACTGGCCTACAGTCCCATCGCCCTGTTCATTACGGAGAAGCTCAAACCCTTGCGGGATTTCTTCCTGATCCTCTTCTTTTTCTCCCTCGGAGCAGGTTTCAACATGGCCTCCCTGGACAGGATACTGCTGCCCGCGATGCTGCTGGCCCTGTTCGCCGTACTGATCAAGCCGCTGATATTCCGTGTTCTGTTCGTGCGGGCGGGGGAAAAGCCCTCCGTGTCCATGGAGGTGGGCTTCAGGCTGGGGCAGATCAGCGAGTTCTCCCTGTTGATCGCCGTGCTGGCCGTGGATTCCCGATTTATCGGCAAAACCACCTCCTATCTCATTCAGCTGGCCACCCTGCTGACCTTCATCATCTCCTCCTATCTCATCGTGCTGCGCTACCCCACGCCCATAGCCGTAACTGACCGATTGCGCCGCGACTGAAAGGCCGTGAATCGTGAATGGTTAATCGTAAATCGTTAAAGCAAGACGGCCATTAATGAGCACCGCGACTCACGACTCACGATTTACGAATCACCTTCCCGGATGATGAGGGAGTAACAACGGGCTAGAATGTAAGCCACCAATTCCCAGCCACGAGCAACCACTGATGAGTGACGCCCTTAACTACCTGACCACCGTCCGCGGCGAAGCCATGCAATCCTATTTTGGTTTCCTCAAGTCCGCCGGAAGACACCTGGATCCCAAGACCCGGGCGCTGATATCGGTGATTACCAAGGTGGACAGCCGGACCGAGACGGGTTTTCGCCAATACCTGCCCCGGGCCCTGCGCGCGGGCGCCAGCGCCGATGAAATCCTGGATGCCCTGCTGTGCGCCTTTCCGACCCTGGGTCTGACCAAGATTGTCTGGGCCATCGATATCCTGCTGGACATGGACCTGCCGGAATTCAGGCCGGACAGGCTGGGCGCCGCAGCTGACTGGCACGACGTTGCCGCCATCGATGATCTGCCAGAAGGGCGCACGGTCTGTATCGGCGAGGGCGAACAGCGGTTTTTCGTCTACAGGGAAGGCGAGACACTGCGGGTCTTCGGCAGCCGTTGTCCGCACCAGATGACCGCCATCCCGGAAACCGCCCTGGACAGCGGAATCCTGACCTGTCCGAAGCACCGCTGGAAATTCGACGCCCGCAGCGGCGAATGCATCGAAAAAGGTGACCGTCCCCTGTCTGAGCAGGAATGGAAGATCGAGGATGGACGACTCTGGGTGTTTAGTTGAGAATCTGATCGAGGAAAACGACATGCGGATAATTTTCTTATTGATAGTTGCAACCGTCCTGTCCCTGTCACTGAGCGCCTGTTCCCCGGAAGTGGGCAGCAAGGAATGGTGTAAAAAGATGGAGGCCAAGCCCAAGGGGGAATGGACCGGCAACGAGGCGACGGCGTATGCCAAGAACTGTATATTCAGAAACAACTGAGACGCCAGACGGATAATGGAAACAGGGGGATGGCGATGAAAGGTGCATCGTAAATCGTGAGTCGAGTACATCTCTACCCATTTACGATTCACTATTCACGAATTACCTCTCTCTGCGGCCTCTGTGGTTAATGCATTCGTGTGCGGTATGGGCTCGATTCGGCCTGATGCAAGGATCGCATTGACCTTCTCGGCCAGCCGTTTCCGCAGCTCGGCGCCATTGCTCGCCGGGTCGAAGCGGTAGCGGTAATGCAGTTGCAGTGCCTCAATGAGGCCGGCGGCGCGAGTCTCTCCGTCCAAACGTTGGAACCAGGCGCCCAGGGTTTCCCCCTGCCGGCGGCGGTAGCCGGCCCGTTCCAGTTCCTCTACCAGGCGATACAGGGCGGAGTCCCGGCCGGGGTAATCGAAAGGACTGACCCCGGCGTCCCTGTGTCCGAGTGTGCTGATGCGTTCCTTGCCATACAGTCTCCACAACAGCAGCAGCACCAGCGGTACGAGCAGCCACAGGAGGTAGGTGTTGGAGGTGCTTTCCTCGAGCTGTTCGCCGCTCTGCCAGCGGGCAAACCGGTATTTCAGCCAGGAGGCGAAATCGAACAGGGGTTCGAAGACCGAGGCATTGGTGTTATCCGCCGTGGCCCAGACCGATGGCGTGGTGTCGACCACCCGCCAGCCTCCGTCGACATAGGCCAGGGTCCATGCATGGGCGTCCCGCGCCCGGACAATGTAGTTGCCTTCCAGCCGGCTGTATTCGTTCACCACATAACCTACGGCGTAGCGGGCCGGTATACCCGCGGCGCGCAGCAGCAGCACCGTCGAGGTGGCGAAGAATTCGCAATGTCCCTGCCTGTTCATGAACAGGAAATTATGGAGATACCGTCCCCGCGGGTAACGATCGCGCTGGGTCAGTGAATAGCGGAATTTTTCAGCGAAGTTGCGTTCGACCGTCTGCAGTATCTGCCGCGGGTCCTTACCATACAGTTTCCATTGCCGGGCCAGGCGCAGGAAATCCGACCGGTAACTGTCGGCGATCTGCAGGTCCTGTTTGTCGGGCGGGGAATCCTCGATGTCACCAGGCCGGTAGTCGGCGCGGTATTTGACCCAGCCTTCCCTGGCCTCCATCCTCACCGCACCGTAACGGTTACGGTTGACTTGAATGGCGTTGCTGTCACGGATATTGGTGGTTCCCTGGGGCAGGGGGATGACGCCGGTGTCCTTTATCATGTACGTGGCGATGGCAACGCTTTTCCTGCCTCGCTGCGATTCCAGCGTCCAGCTGCCCGGGGTGATGTCCGGATCGATCAGCTTGAAATTGGAAGGGGCATTGCTCCATATGCCGTAGCCGTACCTGCTGTAGGCGGCTTCGCGCAGCAGCAGCGGCCGTGCGAGTTTGCCGTTGGTCGAGACGCGCAGGACGATACGGTTTGACAGCTTGAGTCTGCCGATGGAGCCTATGGCCGTCGTCGCCCGGTCAGGGTCCCGGTAGCGCCACATGTATTTCTCGAACAACTTCATCATGGACATTTCTATGGACCGGTGCAGGTGTATCAGGCCGATCTGACCACCGTAAGCCATGACGATGGAAACCCCCAGCAGTGCCGCCCACAGCAGTCCGTGGTAGCGTCCGGGTCGGAACGACCAGAGTACGGCGGCGATGAGCAGGCTGGACAGGATGAAAAACCAGATCGTGCGCTGGTTGCCGGCGCTGGCGGAGAGGATGCACAGCAGAAAATAGGGCAGGGACAGGTCGATTTCGCGGTTGAGTCCCCGGGACTCCTGTGCTTCCAGCCGGCGCAGGCTGATGAACAGGGCGCTGAGCTTCACCGAACCGCGCTGGCTGTAGTGTTGCACCATGACCAGCAGGAAAAGCACGAACGGCATGATGGTGAGGATTACGAAGATCCCGCCGGCGCCGTCGATGCTGAACACATAAATGACCAGCAGGAAAAACACCAGCCCGCTGATGTCGGCGACGTTGTTGAACTCTCTATCGGAGATGGACCAGCGCCACCTGATCCAGCGCGGTGATTCCAGGATCACGGCCATGGGCAGGGCGTAGAGCAGGAAACCGGTTTGCCAGCCCCAGAACAGCAGGCTGGCCCCGAGGGTAAACGGCGGGGCGGATCGCAGCCGGACGGCGACGGCTGTCATAGCTGCAGATTGTCCCAGTCGACCGCGTCCAGGTATTCCTGAACGCGGCCCGCCGGCAAGGTGATCAGGGGTTCCCTGTCCACCGTCGACGGCGCCGGGGCGTCTTCACCGGCGGAGATCCGGAAGGTCACCACCGGCGTGCCCACCGCCCTCAGCCTGCGGACCAGGTCGCGGCGCTTCTCGTCCCAGTCCAGGAGGATCAGGATGAGGCCGCTGATTTCGCCGGCATGCCCCATGAGCAGGTCTTCCAGGCAGGAGAACGGCTGGTCCCGGCAGGGCTGGACGCAGGCCAGGACCTCCAGCATGTTGGCAGTGCTGCCCAGACCGCGGCCGCTGGTGTAGCGATAGCTCCGATCCTCCACGAACATCAGATCCAGCAGTGCGTCCTGCTGCTGCACGGCCAGCTGGAACGACGCCGCGACGGAGACGGCCTCTTCAAACTGAGCGAGTGATGCATTCTCCACGAAGGTGTCCAGCACCAGTCCCTGCCGGACAAAGAATTCATCCTGGAACTCCTTGACCACGGGTTTGCCGCGTTTGGCGTAGCTGGGCCAGTGTATGGCACGCATGGGATCGCCCGGCTGATAATCCCTGAGGGACATGAATTCCTGGGAATCGCCGACGGAGCTGACCAGGGTCATTCCGCCTTCCTGGTACTTCCTGCTCCCCGGCAACTGCAGGCGCGGGACGCGGTAGGTATGCGGCAGGATCAGCAGCGAGGCATCGGCCTGAAAACGCCGCAGGGCCCGGAACAGGCCCAGCGGGTCAGGCCGGGCGATGCTGGCGCCGCTAAAGCGCAGGTAGCCACGCCTGAAGGGGGTGAATTCGATCTCCAGATCGGACCGGTCGAAGGCCGGGACGGGGGGTATGGGCCGGGCCGGGATGGACCCTCCCCGCCTGTGACGCAGCTGCGAGACCAGGCGCGGGTAGCCCACCATCCGGTCGAACCAGTTGCGCTTTTCGTCATGGGGGTCCCGGGCGGTTGCGAATTCCGCATACTCGGGGAAACGGGTTTCCAGTTCGTCCATGAGCAGCAGGTCCTGCTGCAGCACGGGACTGCGGTTTTCCACCCGAATGCGGTACTTCAGCGGCTGTCCGGCAGTGGCGTAGTCGGGCAGCAGCCGCTGCAACCGAAGCCGGCAGCGGAACGTGGCCGTACAGAGCACGGCCACCAGCATCAGCGAGGCGGTGATGGTGAATATCTGAAAGGCCAGGGTCTGCTGGGTGTCGATGCCGAAAATTCCCGAGGCGATGATGCCGCCGAAGACGAGAGAGCCACCCGGCGTCAGACGCCGGCGCAGCCGTTCACTGAGGCGGTGGACGAGCCGGAAGTTGCGGTACAGTAATTTTCTCATTGTGGATCAGGTGGGAACGGGCAGCGACTCGAGCACTTCCTCCACGATACCCCCGGCGGTAATGCCGGAAAATCTGGCCTGGGGAGCCAGCATCAGCCTGTGGGCCACCACCGGGACGGCCAGCTCCTGGACCAGATCGGGGGTGACGTAATCGAGCCCGTCGAAAAGGGCCAGGGCCTGGGTTGTCTTCATCAGGGTGATGGACGCGCGCGGGCTGGCGCCGTTGGCCACACCCGCGGCGTTGCGCGTCGCCCGTATGATGCCGACAATGTAATGCTTGATCTCATCGCTTAGGCGGACTTCGCCGAGTTCGCCGCGGCAGCGCAGGACATCCTCCCTGGTCACCCGCGCCTTTAAGGCGTCCAGCGGATGGCTCCTGTTGTGTTCTGAAAGGATCGTGACCTCATCGTCTTCGGCTATGTAGCCCAGGCTGATGCGCATGGCGAAGCGGTCCATCTGCGCCTCCGGCAGGGGATAAGTCCCGTGGTACTCGATGGGATTCTGCGTAGCGATGACGAAAAACAGATCATCCAGGGGATAATTCTTGCCGTCGACGCTGACCTGGATTTCCGCCATGGCCTCAAGGAGCGCCGATTGCGTCCGCGGTGAAGCCCGGTTGATCTCGTCGGCCAAAAGGATGTTGGTGAAGACGGGGCCGCGGTGAAAACGGAAATCATGGTCTCTCTGATCAAAGATGGACACCCCGAGGATGTCCGTGGGCAGCAGATCGGGGGTAAACTGGACGCGGCGATATTCGGCGGCTATGGTCCGGGCCAGGGCCTTGGCCAGCGTGGTCTTGCCCGTTCCCGGGACGTCTTCCAGAAGCACGTGTCCGCCGCTGAGGAAGGCGGCCAGGAGGTGGCGTATGGACAGATCCTGTCCTCTGATGACCTTGCGCAGGTTGTCTGCGATGGCTTCGAATACGGACTGCGTCTGCATGGTGGTCCCTGGCCGGTTCCCTCCCCCGGCGGGGTAGATCCGGGAACGTGTTTGTTTTGCTTAGCCTGATCCGCCGTATAGTATTGATCGAAAACGTCAATCATACAGCATACAGCCGTCACGGTTTAACCAATAGGGAGTCATCATGTTCGAGAAAAGGGCAACGACGCAGGTCCCCATCAATGATGTGCTCGATCGCCGCTGGAGCGGCCGCGCCTTCGATCCGGATCGAAAGCCGTCGCGACGGCAGCTCGTCGCGCTGCTGGAGGCGGCGCGCTGGGCGCCGTCGTGTTTCGGGGATGAACCCTGGCGCTACATCGTCTGCGCCAGGGAGACCAATCCGGAGGCCTGGCAGAACGCCCTGGCCTGCCTGTCCGAGGGCAACCAGGCCTGGGCGGGCAGCGCCCCGGTACTGATGCTCGCCGTGTCCAGCCTCGCCTTCAGCGGTAACGGCAAACCCAACCGCTGGGCGCAGTACGATACAGGCGCCGCCAGCATGAGCCTGGTAACTCAGGCGACGGATCTGGGGCTCATGGCGCACCAGATGGGCGGTTTCGACGCAGGCCGGGCGAAGCAGATGTTTTCCATTCCACAAGACCATGAACCCATGGCGATGATCGCCGTCGGTTATCAGCTGCCCAGGGAGGCGATCCCGGAGGCGCTGCTGGAACGAGAGCTGGCCCCGCGCCGGCGCCGGCCGCTCGGGGAGAATTTCTTCGACGGGATCTGGGGCGAACCTGTCCGGAACTGAGCCGCGGATGGCATTTACCCTATACCACGCCAGGGTATGGCGGCTGGCCGGGCCGCTGATCGTCTCCAATATCTCGGTGGCGGTTCTGGGGATGGTGGATACAGGGGTGGTGGGACACCTCGCCACTCCCTCGTACCTGGGGGCCGTGGCGGTGGGGGCGGTGATCTTCGATTTTCTCTACTGGGGTACGGGTTTCCTGCGTATGGGGACGACCGGCGTCGTCGCCCAGATCCACGGCCGGGGGGATCCCCATGAGATGCGTTCCTCCCTGTTGCAGGCCGGCACCGTGGCGCTGGTCATCGCCGTCCTGTTTCTGCTGCTGCAGTCTCCCATCGCCAGTCTCGGCCTATATCTCATTGGCGGCAGCGAGAGCGTCAGGCATTACGCCCGGATATATTTCGACTGGGCCATCTGGGGAGCCCCGGCAGTACTGTCGGGCATGGCGATCACGGGCTGGCTGCTGGGCATGCAGAACGCCGGCGCTACGCTAACCATGGCGGTGATCACCAACATCATCAACGTCGTGCTGGATTTCCTGTTTGTGTTCGGCCTGGACATGAACGTGCGTGGCGTAGCGCTGGCCTCGGTGCTGGCCCAGTATACGGGAATGGGAGTGGGGCTCGTGCTGGTGTGGCGAGAGCTGGGCCTGCACCCCGGCGAGTGGCGGCGACGGCTGATACTCGACGGGCGGCGTTTTCGATCCACACTCGCGCTGAAGCGGAACATTTTTATACGCACGCTGTGCATCATCTTCACTTTCGCCTTTTTTACGCGCCAGGGAGCCATGCAGGGGGACCTGGTGCTGGCCGCTAACGCCATACTGATTAATTTCCTGCTGCTCACCTCCCTGGGGCTGGACGGCTTCGCCAACGCCGCCGAGGCCATGGTCGGTAAGGCTATAGGGGCAGGAGAACGCGGATCCTTTCTGAGCGCCGTCAGGTCCGCCGGCTTCTGGTCGCTGATAGTGGCATTGGGCTTTACCCTGTTTTTTGCACTGTTTGGCACATCCCTCATCAACCTGATAACGGATCTGGACAAGGTCAGGACGGTTGCCTACCGCTATCTCCCCTGGATGGTGGTGTTGCCGCTGATCGCGCGCGGCGTAACCCTGGGTTGGGTCTCCTACCGCATCGAGCATGCCGGAGGCTTCGTCCCCCGCCGGAGCTCGTCGTCCGTTTTCAACCGGCGCCGGTGGCGGATCAGTTCCCTGCGATCGCGCTTGGTGGGGCGGCCGCGGGATTGGGGCATGCCGGCATTGTTCGCCTTGAGTTGCTCCGCCAGCATCCGGCGCGCCCTGATGCTTTCTTCATGTTCTGCGTACAGGCCGGCCGCCGCGGCTGCCGATCCCCGGGACAGTGTGACGGCCAGCACGGTGACGGTGCGGTTGTAGGGTCCGCGCCTCACGCTAAGGACGTCCCCCGCCGCTACCGTGGCGGAAGGCTTCAGGCGCCGCCCGTTCTTTTTCACCCTGCCGCTGCTGACGGCGTCGGCGGCGAGGCGCCAACAAGCCGCGGGAGCTGATACCACTGAATATCGCCGTGCTGGTGGTATCCGATTCGCGCACTGAAAAAACCGACAAATCCGGAAGGCTGCTTGCGGACAGGCTTGCATCGGCCGGACACCGTCTGCATGAAAAACGCATCGTTCCCGATGACGTTTACCAAATCCGTGCCGTCGTGGTGGCCTGGTGCGCGGATGCGGAGGTCGATGTCGTGCTGACCACGGGGGGAACCGGCGTCACCGGAAGGGACGGAACGCCGGAGGCCGTGTCCGTGCTGTTCGACAAATGCATAGAAGGATTCGGCGAGATCTTCCGCCACCTCTCTTATGAGGAGATCGGTACTTCCAGTCTGCAATCCCGTACCGTGGCAGGGGTGGCCAACGGCACGTATGTCTTCTGCCTGCCCGGTTCTTCGGGCGCCTGCGCCACGGCGTGGGACAGGCTGATCAGCGAGCAACTGGATTACCGGACGAGGCCGTGCAATCTGGTGGAACTGATGCCGCGTCTCAAGGAGGCCTGAAAACGTATGCTGAGAAATCCGTCACAGGTATTGAAGGTGATCCGACAATCCCGCGTGGATTGCCCTGGAACAGGTACCGGGAAACGGTGTAAAAACCGGCTCATGACTCAGACCATGCACGTGCTTCTGTTGCTGCTGCTGTCCTGGAGCTGTTCGGCGGAGGTGTTTAACCTGCCCAAGAACGGTGATGCAGTGGTCGGGGGTAATATCATGACCAAGACAGACGGCAAGGAAACCCTGCTGGATATCGCACGCAGCAACGGTCTGGGGTATCGAGAGATACAGCTGGCGAATCCCGGCATCGACATGTGGGTGCCGGGTGCCGGCACGGAGATCCTGCTTCCGAAAAAATTCGTACTGCCCATGGCGCCGCGCAACGGCATCGTCATCAATATTCCCGAGATGCGCCTGTACTATTATCCGCCGGCAAAAACCGGCGAGCCCAGGAAAGTGATCACCTATCCATTGGGCATAGGCCGTGAAGGCTGGACGACACCGTATGTAGACACCAAGGTCATCGCAAAGATCAAGGACCCCGCCTGGTATCCGCCGGCGTCAATCCGGGAAGAGCATGCCAAAGACGACGATCCCCTGCCGAAGGTTGTCGGCGCGGGGCCGGACAATCCTCTGGGACAGTACGCATTGCGGCTGGCTCTGCCGTCCTATCTTATTCACGGTACCAACAAGCCTTACGGCATCGGCCTCAGGGTCAGCCATGGCTGCATACGTCTTTATCCCGAAGACATTGAGGCGCTTTTCAAATCGGTGACAGTGGGCACGCCGGTGCATATCGTCAATCAACCTTATAAGGTGGGATTGTCCCATGGCAAATTTTATCTTCAAGCCAATCCTTACCTGGATGAAGACAGCAACAAATTCGACGGGAATCTCACCAGCGTGGTCCGCATGGTCGTGAAGTTGACATCCGACAATCATGACTACCAGATAGACTGGGATCTGGCGAGAGAAGTGATACGGGACGCCAGGGGCATCCCCGTGGTTATCGGCCACGTGGTCTCCCCGAACATGATCGCGGTCAAGCAGCAGAAAGAGGATGCGGTAGCCGGGCGCTCCGGACTGGCATTAAAATTGGAGACCAATCTGAAGAACCGGTGAAGCCGCCCGCATTCA
>JARRRO010000031.1:0-21919 GCA_037380645.1 Gammaproteobacteria bacterium
TCCCGTCATGAAGGAACTGCATCAGTCCCTGTCGGGCTACCTGGGGCGCCTGGGCACCATGAACGGGGCAGGCAGGGCGGCGGCCCTGAACCATCTTTCCCGAAGCCTGCTGGCCTCGCTGCCCGGCAGGCTGGAGACCCTGCGCCGCTCCCTCAGCGCCCACAGGATCACCCGGGACAATCTGTCCGAAGACCTGGTCCGGCGCTGGGTCAGCCCCTCCGGCCAATATCTGCTGCAGATTTATCCGGCACAGAACATCTTCCAGAACAAGGCCATGCGCCGCTTCGTGAAGCAGATCCGCAGCGTGGACAAGCGCGTCATCGGCGACCCGGTGATCGACGTGGAGGCGAGCGACACCGTCGTCAGCGCCTTCACCCAGGCCTTCACCTTTTCCGTGGTCATCATTACCCTGTTCCTGCTCCTGGTGCTCAAGCATAAACGCGACGTCGGCTACATCCTCGCCCCCATGTTCATGGCCGCCATCTTCACCGCCGGGATGACGGTGCTGCTGGACATGCCGTTTAACTTCGCCAACATCATCGCCCTGCCGCTGCTGCTGGGCATAGGCGTGGACAGCGGCATCCATATTTTGCACAGGGTCCGCACCTCCATGCCGGAGCACAACAACATCCTGGCCACCAGTTCCGCCAGGGCCATCATCGTCAGTGCCGCCACCACCATCGGCGGCATCGGATCCTCGAATCCGGGCACGAGGTGCGGGCGCTGGTCAGGCCGGGCTCGGATCGGCGCAACCTTGCCGAGCTGGCGGGGGTGACCGTGATGGAAGGGGATCTGACGGACGCGGCATCGCTGCGCCGGGCGGTGCAGGACTGCGATTACCTGTTCCACGTCGCCGCCGATTATCGCCTGTGGATCCCGGAACCGGACGTCATCTACCGGATCAATGTCCAGGGCACACGCGATCTGATCGAGGCCGCCGTCGAGGCGGGGGTCAAAAGGATCGTCTACACCAGCAGCGTGGCAACCCTGGGCCTCAATCCCAACCGGACGCCGGCCGACGAGCAGACCCCGGTCTCGCTGGAGGACATGGTCGGCCACTACAAGCGTTCCAAGTACCTGGCGGAACGGGAGGTCGACAGACTGGTGCGGGAGCGCGACGCCCCGGTGATCATCGTCAATCCCTCCACCCCGGTGGGACCCCGGGACATCAAACCCACCCCCACCGGACGCATCTTCGCGGACATGCTGCGCGGGCGCATGCCCGCCTACGTGGAAACCGGCTTGAACATCGTCCACGTCGAGGACGTGGCGACAGGACACCTGCTTGCTTTTGAGCGCGGTGACATCGGCGAACGCTACATCCTCGGCGGAGAGAACATGACGCTGCGGGAGCTGCTGGAGGCCATCGCCGTGGCCGGTAACGTGAAGCCGCCGCGCATCGGCATCCCCCACGGCGCCATCCTGCCCGTGGCCTGGGCAGCGGAACAATGGGCGCGGCTGTCCGGGACCACCCCCCTGGTCAGCCTGGACGAAATCCGTATGGCGAGGAAGTTTATGTACTTCTCCTCCGCCAAGGCCGAGTACAGGCTGGGCTATCGTCCGCGTCCGGCCCGGCAGGCCATCGAGGACGCGGTAAACTGGTTCAGGGGACGGCTCGGGGGCGGATGAAGTGTGCCGTCCCTGGCACAGTGTTCATTCCGTGACCGGTGCTTGGGACTCCTTGTCCGTTTCCTTCCCGGAAACCTCTCCCGGCGTTCCCTCACCCCAAACTATACGCCTCCCTCCCGGGGCTGCCTATCACCCCCCTGAGGTATAAAATAGCGGATATTTAGCCATATAAATATCGAGCTATTCTTTTACAAACAAGCAGTTGTACCGGATGACAGTTTAATGCCGTAAAAATTTTTTTCACGGCCAAGGGGGAGTAAGGGGCAATCAGCCACTACGTTCCTGCAGCCAATCGGCGATGGCGGGGGGCAGCAGGCGCCGGGACCGGGCGCTGACATACAGGCCGATGTGGCCTCCCGGAAACTCCAGTTCGGAATAATCACCGGTGCCCACGCAGCCTGCCAGCGCCCGCGAGGCGTCCGGCGGGACCAGGTGATCGTCCCGCGCGTAGATGTTGAGTACCGGCACCGTGATACGTTCCAGGTCCACCTCGCCTCCACCTATGATCACCTGTCCCTTGATAAGCTTGTTGGCCTGGTAAAAATCGGCGATGAATTCCCTAAAGGCCCGTCCCGCCAGGGCGGGGCTGTCAAAGATCCATTTTTCCATGCGCATGAAATTCTTCAGTCTGTCGGGCTCATCCATGATATCCACCAGGTTCACGTACTTCTGACCCATCAGCCGGTATGGCTTGAGCATGATAAAGACCCAGTTCATCAGTTCTCCCGGAACGTTCCCGCCGTCATCGACGCACAGGTCAATATCCACGTGCCCGGCGAGGTGGCTGAGGAGATCATCGCGGCTATGGAAGTCCACCGGAGTGACGGTGGTGACGAGGTTTTTCACCTTGTCCTGATACAGGGCGGTGTAACAAAGGCTGAATGTGCCGCCCTGACAGATGCCCAGCAGGTTTATGCGCTCCAGATCATGCCGCTGACGGATGACGTCGACGCAGCGGTCCAGATAGCCGTTGATGTAATCATCCAGGGAAAGGTGGCTGTCGCCGGCGTCGGGATAGCCCCAGTCGATGAGATACACGTCCAGGCCCGCCTCCAGCATGCCCTGGATCAGGGACCGTCCCTCCTCCAGATCCGCCATGTATGGGCGGTTCACCAGAGCATAGACGATGAGGACGGGCACGGGGTTCTGGCGCGGCGTCAGCGGCCGGTAACGGTACAGGACCAGCTTGTCTTCCGCATAGACCGGATCCTTGGATGAAACCCCGACATCTATATCGCCCATCTCCGCGAGAGTATGCATCCCACGAACCAGCTTCAGATTGAATTCATAGATCTCTTCGGCGATCTGCTCCGGTTTGATGGCAAACGGATTCATGGGATCTCAGTTCTTGTGCCCGCGTCTGCCGGGATCCGGCGTCCTCGCCCGCTTCTTCTTTGCCGTCTGCCGTGGCGGACCGGTGCGCCGGTGCAGGTCCTCAAGTTCCGCCTTCAGCGCCTCGATCTCCGACTGTGCGCGCCGCTGCTCGGCGAGAGTCTGCTGCAACTGCCTGCGCAATTCCAGCTGGCTTTTTGTCAGTGCGGCCACGGTCTCCGTGGTGGGCAGTTCCAGTTGCCGCAGGGAGACGTCCAGCAGCTTCCGGCTCTGCCGCCTGAAGGCCATGAGGGAGGAGACCAGATCCGCGTACAAAACGGCATACTCCTCGCCGGCGGCGAATTCAGCATAGACTTCCTCGTTGCAGTCTATCCACAGGGCGTACAGCTCCCGCAGGCTGGTGATCGGCTTCTCCTCACTGCCCCGCTTCCGGATCCTCTGCTCCAACCTGTCCAGGGCCTCGCTGCCGAGACGGTGGAAGACCCGGCAGTAATGGCGGCAGTGTTCCTGATAATCCCCCCACAGCTTCAGGGTGTCCCGCACGACGGCGAGATAATCCGCGCCGGGGCCGGCCGCGGGCAGGGCCAGAAAGCGATCCGTTATCGACCTGAGGGCATCGCCGTCCGCTCCCCGGAACAATTCATCCGGCATGACGGCAAGGGCCCGGTTCCAGGACTCCAGGAGTGATCGCCAAGGCTGCGACGGGTCGATCTCCTCGGCGCCGGGCACGGCGAAGCCCTGGAGCCGCTCCTTCATCAAATTGATACGGCGGCTCAAGAGGGACTGCCAGTTGCCGCCCGCTCCGGCCATGTCGGTGACAAGCCGGGCAAACTCTTCGGTCATGGCAAAGAAAGACCGGGACTGGTGCAGCAGGTTATCGAAGTAGCTGCGGGATGCGTCCGGCACCCGCGGCAGGATCGCCTCCCACCACTGCTCCATGGCCCGCTGCCACTGCGCGGCGGGTTCAGCGTCGGCCTCTTCCTCCGGACGGCCGGCGGCGGCCAGGGTTTCCAGATAACGTCGCTGGATGTCCAGCCATTCCGGACTGACAAAGGGATTCGATTCCCTGCTCACATCCCTACCCCTTGAACTGGTCTGTGTTGGCGTGATTGGAGGCGTGACAGCCACACCGCCGTTATGCCGACATTATATTGATCTTTCCGTGATGAATCTGCCCGATCAGCCCCGGCCGGACAGGAGCGGGTAGGCCTCCAGGGTCAGGAAGTCGGCCAGGGCGTCGGCCGAGACCATGCCGTCCAGCAATCCGGCCGCCGCCTTATAGTTAACTTCGTCAAAGCGTCCGCCCAGAAGCAGCCGCTGCCGGTCCAGTTCATTGCCCAGCACGGCCCGGAACAGGTCCGTCGTGATACGCCGGCCGTCGGCCAGTACACCGCCGGGAGAATGTATCCACTGCCACAGCTGGGTGCGCGATATCTCGGCCGTAGCCGCATCCTCCATCAGGTGATGCAGGGGCACCGCTCCCTGTCCGGCCAGCCACGCCCGAATGTAGCTTAAAGCGGCGCTGACGTTCTTCATCACGCCCTGTATGGTGATCGTCCCCTCGGGCAGGCGCAGCAGTTCCTCCTGCCCGATATGACCGCCATCCGGCTGTTTGTGGATCTGGTTGGGACCGGGCATATGCAGGTCGAACACATCTTTGCACACCGCCACGAAGGCGGGGTGACTGATCCAGGAGCCGTCATGGCCGTTCAGGACCTCGCGTTCCTTGTCGTCCCTGACCTTGCGCATGGCGGCTTCATTTAGATAACGATCCCCCTTCACCGGGATCTGGGCGGCCATACCACCTATGGCATGGACGCCGCGCCGGTGACAGGTCCTGATGACCAGACGCGAGTAGGCATCGAGGAAGGAACTGGTCATGGTCACCTGATCCCGGTTCGGCAGGATCCGTTCCGGGTGATGTCGAAAACACTTGATATAGCTGAAGATATAATCCCAGCGCCCGCAATTGAGGCCGGCGGAATGATCTTTCAATTCGTACAGGATCTCGTCCATCTCGAAGGCTGCCGGCAGGGTTTCTATCAACACCGTCGCCTTGACGGTCCCGCGCGGAATGCCCAGGGCGTCCTGGGCATGGATGAAGACGTCGTTCCACAGCCTCGCCTCCAGGTAACCCTGCAGCTTGGGCAGGTAAAAAGACGGGGCGCTGCCGGCATCAGCCAGCGCCCTTGCATTATGGAAGAAGTACAGGCCGAAATCCCACAGGGCGGCGGGTACCGCCAATCCGTGCAAGCGGGCATGGCCCTCCGGGAGGTGCCAGCCCCGGGGCCGGACCATGAGTACGGCGGGATGGTCATGTAGCCGGTATCGCTTGCCGTTTTCGGCGGTGAAATCAATTTTCCGGTTGACCGCGTCACGCAGGTTGACCTGGCCCTGCAGCATCACGTCCCAGGTGGGCGAGGAGGCGTCCTCGAAATCCGCCATGAAGACGTTGGCGCCGGAGTTCAGCCCGTTGACAATCATCTTCCTGTCGACGGGACCGGTTATCTCCACGCGCCGGTCCAGGAGGTCCGCGGGGAGGGGGGCGACCTTCCAGTCATCCCGCCGGATGGCGTCGGTCTCTGCAGGAAATCCAGGGAGCACGCCCCGGTCCATTTCACTCTGCCGCCGCTGGCGCAAGGCCAACAGTTCCCGGACCCGGGGGGAAAATAACTCCACCAGTTCCGTCACGAATGCCAGGGCATCCCCGGTCAGGATCTCTGCGTAATCCGGCTTGATATGAGCCGGTATCTCCATACCGGCCGTTCCTGATACTGCTCTCGTATGACTCATAAACCACCTCCCAGACTGCGGGAGCGTCTCCCCTTGCAACGCCACCGGGTTTAACGATAAGTCAATTGTCAGAAGTAACCCTGATACGGTCAGGGACCCCCTCGATACCGCTCTGTACAGGCCACGGCGCAGCCGTGCGGAGCACAGAAAAAAATGCCCGGTCCATGGGGGGCAATAGACCGGGCATCACTCTAGAGGTAGAACACTAGAGTTTTGGGACTGATTCAGATTCAGGCCGCTTGCGACGGCGCGGGCTTGGCGGCGTTGCCGCTCTTCTTCGTGGCCGGTTTCGGCTTGCTGGGTTTGACGGCCTGCTTGCCGCCTTCCTCAAAGCGCTTCTCCAGCCACTCGACGAATTCGTCCCGGGATTCGGTCATCACTTCCGTGGTCTCGCGGGCCAGCGCCATGATCCGGTCGCCGTAGCGGCTGGCAAGATCGGACTCCGCCGCCATCAGGTTCTCGTAACTGCCGGCGTCGGTCAGCAGCTTGGCCTGCTCCATGGAGCTCTCCAGGCCCAGCCTGGCGAAATCCAGCTGGATCTCGGCCAGCCTGCTTATGGTCTTGGAATTGATGGCGCCCAGTTCCTGCATACTCTCGTAGGCAAGGCTGCTGCTGCCGGTCATCGTGGTGAAAATATCGTTGCTCATCATGGCCGTGACTCCCATATTTGACGTTACTGTATTGTGCAATGCACAATTATTGCAGTGCAATATAGATCAGCCGACCAGGCTTGTCAACGCCGGGACGGCACCCGGCGGGGCGTGAGATGAGAATTTTTTTATCTTTAAAAACAGGAAGTTAATGCATGCGGTGCGCTGCCGGATTGCCCTCACACGGCCACCCGGTTCTTGATCAGATCATCCACCACGGCGGGATCGGCCAGGGTGCTGGTATCCCCCAGGGTATCCAGTTCGTCGGCGGCGACTTTGCGCAGGATGCGGCGCATGATCTTGCCCGAGCGGGTCTTGGGCAGGGCCGGCGCCCACTGGATCACGTCCGGCGTGGCGATGGGCCCGATCTCCTTGCGTACCAGCTGGATCAGCTCCTTGCGTAGCGCCTCCGTGGGCTCCACCCCGGCCATCAGGGTCACATAGGCATAGATGCCCTGGCCCTTGATGTCGTGGGGGAATCCGACCACAGCCGCCTCGGCCACGGCATCATGCAGCACCAGCGCGCTCTCGACCTCCGCCGTACCCATGCGATGGCCGGAAACGTTGATGACATCGTCCACGCGCCCGGTGATCCAGTAATAGCCGTCCTTGTCGCGCATGGCGCCGTCGCCGGTGAAGCGTGGTCTCCGTAGACAGTGCGCATCTGGCCCGGCCAGGCCCGCTTCATACACAGTGAACCGCCCCCCTCCCCGGCAACCTCCCCGCCCTTCTCGTCCATCAGGCAGGGTTCGACGCCGAAAAACGGCCGCGTGGCGGAACCGGGCTTCAGCGCCGTGGCGCCGGGTAGCGGGGTGATCAGGATACCGCCGGTTTCGGTCTGCCACCAGGTATCCATGATCGGACAGCGGCCCTCCCCGACCACCTGGTAATACCACTCCCAGGCCTCGGGGTTGATGGGTTCGCCGACGCTGCCAAGGATGCGCAGGCTCTTGCGGCTGGTGCGCTTGACGAAGTCGTCGCCCTGGCTGTGCAGGGCGCGGATCGCCGTGGGCGCAGTGTAGAAGATATTCACCTGGTGCTTGTCCACCACCTGCCAGAAGCGGCCGGCGTCGGGGTAGGTGGGCACGCCCTCGAACATCAGGGTGGTGGCGCCGTTGCAAAGCGGCCCGTAGACGATGTAGGAGTGGCCGGTGATCCAGCCGATGTCAGCGGCGCACCAGTAGATATCCCCCTCGTGGTAATCGAATACGTATTTGTGGGTTATGGCCACGTACAGCAGGTAACCGCCGGTGGTATGCAGCACGCCCTTGGGCTTGCCGGTGGAACCGGAGGTATACAGGATGAACAGCGGATCCTCGGCGTCCATTTCCTCCGGCGGGCACTCCGTCGCAGCCCTCTCCAGGGCTTCGTGATACCAGACGTCGCGCTTGCTCTTCCAGGCGATCTTGCCGCCGGTATGTTGCACCACCACCACCGTCCTCACCTTGGGGCAGGACTCCAGGGCGGTGTCCACGTTGTCTTTGAGCGGCGTGCGCCGGCCGCCGCGCACCCCTTCGTCAGCGGTGATCACGATGCGGCAATCGGAGTCCAGGATGCGATCCTTGAGGGCAGACGGGGAAAAGCCGCCGAAGACAATGGAATGCACGGCGCCGATGCGCGCACAGGCCAGCGCCGCCACCGCCGCCTCGGGAATCATGGGCATGTAGATTGCCACCCGATCGCCCTTTTTCACCCCACGGGTCTTGAGGACGTTGCCGAAGCGGGAGACCTGATCGTGCAGCTCGCGGTAGCTGATGGCCCGGTCCTGATCGGGCTCGTCCCCTTCCCAGAGGATCGCGGTCTGGTCCGCGCGCTTGTCCAGGTGCCGGTCCAGGCAGTTGTAGGAGACGTTCAGCTTGCCGTTTATAAACCACTTGATGCTGACGTCGTCGTAACTCCATTCCTGCACCTTGTCCCATTCCTTGTCCCAGTGGAGAAACTCCCTGGCCTGTTCCGCCCAGAAGCCGTCGGGGTCCTCCAGCGAGCGCCGGTACATCGTTTGGTATTGCTCATCGGTGAGGTAGGTGCCGGCCAGAATGGATTCCGGAACCGGATAGACTTTTGCCTCTGACATGGATTCGCCTCTCCCGTCGGGTTGCAGTTAGTCGCCTCGATTGTATCGCGGCGGGGGGTTGTCACAAAACCGCCGTCACCGCGGGCCGCGCCTGCGGCGATATTTTTTTCGTAACAACTTGAAACTTATGGTATTAACCCCTATGAATAACACAGAGCCAGGAATTGAATCTAACCCCGTGATGGAACAGGAAATCATCAGCGAACCGACCGACATCAAGCTCCCGGCCCGGCCCGGCGACGTCCTGCCGGACAAGGTATATCTGCTCCCCATTGGCGAGCGGCCGTTTTTCCCGGTCCAGACCCTGCCCGTCATCATCAACGAAAAGCCGTGGCTGGAGACCATCGAACGCGTCGGCGCCAGCCCCCAAGCTGTCTTGGGAATATGCCGCAGCACCCAGCCTCCGGAGACGATCCCCGACCGTGAGGCCTTCGCCGGCGTCGGCACGGTGGCCAGGATCCATCACCCGCAGCGGCAATCCGGCAAGATCCATCTGATCGCCGAGGGCATACGGCGCTTTCGCATCGTGCACTGGATCTCCGATAAGCCGCCGTTTCTGGTGCAGGTGGACTACCCGGAACCGCCGGAGGAGGAAGCCGACCAGCTCAAGGCCTACTCCATGTCCATCATCAGCACCATCAAGGAACTGCTGCCACTCAATCCCCTTTACCGGGAGCAGCTCAAGGCCTTTCTCGATCGTTTCAACGCAGACGAGGTCTCGCCGCTGACGGATTTCGCGGCCATGCTCACCAGCGCCGGCGGCTTGGAGCTTCAGGACGTGCTGGAAACCGTGCCGCTCCTGCCGCGCATGGAGAAGGTTCTTTTGCTGCTGCGCAAGGAGGTGGAACTGGCCGGCCTGCAGCAGCAGATCCACGAGAAGGTCCAGGAAAAGATGAGCCGGCAGCAGCGGGAATTCTTTCTGCGCGAACAGATGAAGGCGATCCAGAAGGAACTGGGGATCTCCAAGGATGACAAGACCGTAGAGATCGAACGGTTCAAAGAACGCATGCAGGACCTGATCATCCCGGAAGACGCCCGGCGGCGCATCGATGACGAGATGGAAAAGCTCTCCTTCCTGGAGGTGGGCTCGCCGGAATACGCCGTCACCCGGAATTATCTGGATGTCATCACCGATCTGCCCTGGGGCAGGTTCACCGAGGACAATCTCGATCTCGGGCATGCGCGCGGGATCCTCGACCGAGACCACGACAGCCTGGATGACGTCAAGGAGCGCATCATCGAATTCCTCGCCCTGGGCGTGCAAAAGGGCGAGATATCGGGTGCCATACTCCTGCTGGTGGGACCGCCGGGGGTGGGAAAATCTTCCATCGGCCGCTCCATCGCCGACGCCCTGGGCCGCCGCTTCTACCGCTTCAGCCTGGGCGGCATGCGCGACGAGGCGGAGATCAAGGGCCACCGGCGGACCTACATCGGCGCCATGCCCGGCAAGCTGATCCAGGCCCTGCGCGACGCCGGCACTTCCAACCCGGTGATCATGCTGGACGAGGTGGACAAGATCGGCGCCTCCTTCCGGGGCGACCCCGCCTCGGCCCTGCTGGAGGTGCTGGACCCGGAGTTGAATGCGGACTTCCTGGATCATTATCTGGACGCGCGTTTCGACCTGTCCAAGATCCTGTTCATCTGCACCGCCAACCAGCTGGACACCATCCCCGCCCCGCTGCTGGACCGCATGGAAATAATCCGCCTGGCCGGCTACATCACCGCGGAGAAGGTGACCATCGCCCGCCACCACCTGTGGCCCAAACAGCTCAAACACGCGGGGGTGAAGGCCGCCGACATCCGCATCACCAACGGCGCCCTGAAAAAGATCATCGAGGGTTACGCCCGCGAAGCCGGAGTGCGCGGCCTGGAGAAACAGCTGGGGCGCATCATCCGCAAGGCGGTGGTGAAAAAGCTCGAAGGCGCACCGACCCCGCTGCGCATCGCCGTGGACAACGTCGAGAACTACCTGGGCAAGCCGCTGTTCCGCGGAGAAAAACCGTCCGCTGGCGTGGGCATCGTCACCGGCCTGGCCTGGACCACCCTGGGCGGCGCCACCCTGTCGGTGGAGGCCACCCGCGTGCACGCCCGCCAGCGCGGCTTCAGGCTGACCGGCAAACTGGGCGAGGTCATGAAGGAATCGGCGGAGATCGCCTACAGCTACGTCATGGCCCACGCCGCGGAACTGGGGGCGCCGGCGGACTTCTTCGACAATACCCAGATCCACCTGCACGTCCCCGAGGGAGCCACGCCCAAAGACGGTCCCAGCGCCGGCATCACCATGGCCACCGCCCTCCTGTCACTGGCCTGCCACCGCAAGGTCAGCCGGCCGCTGGCCATGACCGGGGAACTGACTTTGACCGGCAAGGTGCTGGCCGTGGGCGGGGTCCGTGAGAAGTTCGTGGCGGCGCGCCGGGATAAAACCCTGCTTTCCCAATAATTTCCACTTGGATATATGGATCTCGCAAAGACGCGAAGTCGCAAAGAAAAGATAATAGTAGTCTTGGCGCCTTTGCGTCTTGGCGAGATCAACCTAAAGGGAGAATAACCCGGAATATTGGGTTTACTGTAATTCTCTGTGTCACTCTGTGGTTACGCCTTTTTTGGCGTAATGGGACTCGACGTAGTCGTCGACAATGTGTCGGAAGTCGTCGGCAATGTTCTCACCCTTCAGGGTGGTGACTTTCTTGCCGTCGATGAACACCGGCGCCGAGGGGGCCTCGCCGGTCCCCGGCAGGCTGATGCCGATGTCCGCGTGCTTGCTCTCGCCCGGCCCGTTCACCACGCAGCCCATCACCGCCAGGTTCATGTCCTCCACACCGGTGTACTTCTCGCGCCAGATAGGCATCTGGCTGCGGACATAGGCCTGGATACTGTCCGCCAGCTCCTGAAACACGGTACTGGTGGTGCGGCCGCAGCCGGGACAGGCCGTCACCAGCGGCGTGAAGGAACGCAGTCCCATAGTCTGGAGGATCTCCTGGGCCACGATGACTTCCCTGGCCCGATCGCCGCCGGGTTCCGGCGTCAGTGAGATGCGGATGGTGTCGCCTATGCCCTCCTGCAGCAGCACCCCGAGGGCGGCGGTGGAGGCGACGATGCCTTTGGACCCCATGCCCGCCTCGGTCAGCCCCAGGTGCAGGGCGTAGTCGCAGCGGGAGGCCAGGTCACGGTAGACGGCGATCAGCTTCTGCACCCCGCTGACCTTGCACGATAGCACGATGCGGTCCCGGGGCAGTCCGATTTCCTCGGCCCGCTCCGCGCTGGTCAGGGCCGAAACAATGAGGGCCTCCTGCATGACCGCATCCGCCTCCAGGGGTTCGGCGCGCTTGGCGTTCTCATCCATCAGGCGGGTGGCCAGCTCCTGGTCCAGGCTGCCCCAGTTGACCCCGATGCGCACCGGTGTGCCGTATTCCAGGGCCTTTTCGATCATGGTGGAGTACTGGCTGTCTTTCTTGCGACCGAAACCGACGTTGCCGGGATTGATGCGGTACTTGGCCAGGGCCTCGGCGCAGTCGGGATATTTCGTAAGCAGCATATGGCCGTTGTAATGAAAATCGCCGATCAGGGGAACGTGGCAGCCGCTGGCGTCCAGCCGCTCGCGGATGGGCGCCACGGCGGCGGCGGAATCCTCGTTGTTGACGGTGATACGGACCAGTTCGGAACCGGCGGCCGCCAGCTGCTGCACCTGCCGGGCCGTGGCCTCGACGTCGGCCGTGTCAGTATTGGTCATGGACTGCACTACAATGGGGTGGCCGCCGCCGATGGTGACGGAGCCGACCCTGACGCCGACGCTGCGGCGCCGATGTATTCGATCGTTTTCGCTGCTCATTGGGCGGGATACCTTCGTAAAATGCTGCGCTAAGTTTAACAGTTTGTTGAAATACGCACATCCTGTGCGTTTTTCAAGTCGCGAGCCCGGCACATGTCCGGACTCAGTCCCGCCGAACCAGCCACCTGGGTGGCTGATTTGTGGCGCGGCCATCCATGGCCCGTTTGGCAAGCTGCTTTTCAACAGCCTACCAACCGGCGCAAAGTCCGTATCAAGCCGCACGAGGACGCGGTTACCTGTCTGGTGAGACCCGCTGAAGCCGCCGGATCTCCCTCCCGGGGGCCCGCAACGACCGGCGTCAGGGCGGCCGCTCGCCCTGGGTGGGGCGCCATTATCGGAGGAAAAAAATCTCCGCTCGTGCGATACTATCACCCATATGCTGGATAAAAAGAATAACTACAGCAGGGAAGAACTGCTGGCATGTGCTAGGGGTGAACTGTTTGGTGAAGGCAACGCGCAACTGCCGCTGCCCAACATGCTTATGGTCGACCGCATCGTTGAGATCAACGACTACGGCGGCAGCACCGGCAAGGGACTGCTGGTCGCCGAACTGGATATCACTCCCGACTTGTGGTTCTTCGCCTGCCATTTCCACGGCGACCCGGTCATGCCGGGCTGCCTGGGTCTGGACGCCATGTGGCAACTGGTCGGCTTCTTCCTCGGCTGGACGGGCGCGCCGGGACGCGGTCGCGCCCTGGGCTCGGGACAGGTAAAATTCACCGGTCAGGTAACTCCCAAGAACAAGCTGGTCCGCTACATCATTAATATGAAGCGTATTGTAAAACGCGGGGTGGTGATGGGGGTCGCCGACGGCAGCATGGAAGTGGACGACAAGCAGATCTACTCGGCGGCCGATCTCCGGGTAGGGCTGTTCCGGAACATCGAAATTTTCAACCACATCAACTTGTTGTCGCGTTTCATCTGGTTGTTTACCAGCCTGGTGACGGCAATGTTGATTGTCGCCTACCTGGTGTTTCAGAAAAAGATTCGGAAACCCTTGCTGCAGCAGATACACGGTCCGATCCGACTGGACCCGGATGCCCTGATAGATCGTAAGCTGAGGCGTTTCATGGGCGATGCCGCCGCCTACACCTACCTGGCCATGGGCGACGCCATCGAGGACGCGGGCCTCTCGGAAAACGATATCTCCGATCCCCGCATCGGTCTGGTAGTGGGCAGCGGCGGCTCTTCCACCGGCAACATGGTGCTTGCCACTGACATCCTGCGGGAGAAAGGGGCCAGAAAAGTCGGTCCCACCATGGTGCCCCGCGTCATGGCCAGCACCTGCAGCGCCTGCCTCTCCGTCGCCTACAAGATCAAGGGGGTCAACTACTCCATCAGTTCCGCCTGCGCCACCAGCGCTCATTGCATCGGCAACGCCTATGAACTGATCCAGGCAGGCAAGCAGGACATGGTCTTCGCCGGCGGCGGTGACGAGGTGCACTGGACGGGGACGCTGCTGTTCGACGCCATGGGCGCCCTGTCTTCTAATTACAACGACGATCCCGGTCATGCCTCGCGTCCCTTCGATGCCGACCGGGACGGCTTCGTCATCTCCGGCGGCGGCGCCATCGTGGTAGTGGAGGAACTGGAACATGCCAGGGCACGGGGGGCCAGGGTCTATGCCGAGATCACCGGTTATGGCGCCACCTCGGACGGCTTCGACATGGTCAAGCCTTCCGGCGAAGGAGCGGCACGTTGCATGCGCATAGCGCTGCAAGACGTGCAGGAGCCGGTGGATTACATCTGCGCCCATGCTACCAGCACCCCCGCGGGCGATGTCGGGGAACTGGCGGCGATAAAAGACGTCTTCGAGGAGGAAATCCCCCCCATCAGCGCTACCAAGTCCCTGTCAGGTCACGCCCTCGGCGCCGCCGGGGCCAGCGAGGCGATCTTCTCACTGTTGATGTTGGAGCAGGATTTCATCTCCCCCTCGGCCAACATCTTCGAGCTGGACAAGGAAGCCGAGGGATTCCCCATAGTACAAGAACGCGTGGACAACGCCGGTTTGAAGACGGTCATATCGAACAGTTTCGGCTTCGGCGGTACCAACGCAACCCTGGTCTTCCAGAAACAGGAATAGCCCCGGACGCCGGGCGATGGCCAGGATCGATCTGCTACTCGTTCTGCTAAGCTGGGCCAGCCACCTGTCTCATTACCCCTATCCGGATAAGGCGCCGGCCTACCGCCTGGAGCCGCACAGCTTCTTCGTGGAGCATGCCTGCGGGGGAAATAAGAAGTGCTCTATCGCCGCCTGGTACAACAACGACGGGACCATCTACCTGGACAAACGCCTGAAGGACTGGGAAGACCCCATGGTGAGGAGTGTCATCGTTCACGAACTTGTCCACTACCTCCAGGACCTGAGCGGCAAATTCAAGAATGATAACTGCGAGGATCAGCTTATGCGTGAACGCGAGGCCTATGCCGTCCAGCGCATTTATCTTAACCGGATAGCCGGCCGATTCGCGGCCGTCTATCCCGTCTACTCCGCCTGTCCGGGATGAACACTCTCCGGGGAGAGAGACCGTTCGGGGGCTGACGGCGGCGCCATCATTATGGAGTTCTCCATCATCTTTTCCCTCGCCGCCATCGGCCTGCTGGGCACCGCCTGCCAGTGGCTGGCCTGGTGGGGACGTCAGCCTGCCATCCTGCCCCTGCTGCTGGCCGGCATCATCGTCGGCCCCCTCACCGGCCTGCTCCAGCCCGATCGCCTGTTCGGCGATCTGCTGTTTCCCATCGTCTCCCTGTCGGTCGCGGTCATCCTGTTCGAGGGCAGCCTCACCCTGCATATAGACGAGATACGCGGACTCACCAAGGTCGTCCGTAATCTCATCTCGGTGGGCGCACTGATCAGCTGGATGATCACGGCGGCGGCGGCGCATTACGTGCTTGGTTTCGGTATCAACCTGGCATTGCTGTTCGGCGCGGTGGTCATCGTCACCGGTCCCACCGTCGTCGTGCCCATGCTCAGGGCGGTCCGTCCCAACGCCAATATCGCCGGCGTCCTGCGCTGGGAAGGGATCGTCATAGACCCGCTGGGCGCTCTGCTGGCGGTGCTGGTGTTCGAGTTCATCATCTCCAGCCAGCTCGGCACCGCCTTGGGGCACGTCCTGCTGGCCTTCAGCCGTATCGTTCTGATCGGCGTCCTCTCCGGATTCCTGGTCGCCCATGCCCTGGGCTTCGTGCTGCGCCGCCACCTGATACCGGAATACCTGCGCAATGTCCTGGTGCTGACCGTGGTATTCGGTTTGTTCGGTGCCTCCGACATGGTGGAACACGAATCGGGCCTGCTGGCGGTCACCGTCATGGGCATGACCCTGGCCAACATGAAGGACCTCGACATCGAGGATATCCTCAACTTCAAGGAAAGTCTCAGTGTTCTTTTGATCTCCGGGCTGTTCATCATCCTGGCCGCCAGGATACAGCCCGACCAGCTGTTCGCCATCGGCTGGCCCACCCTCATGCTGCTTCTCGTTATCCTGTTTCTGTCCCGGCCCCTGGCCGTGTTCGCTTCCACCCTCGGGTCCGATCTGAATTTCAGGGAAAGACTGCTGATTGCGTGGATTGGCCCCCGCGGCATTGTCGCCGCCGCCATTTCAGCGGTGTTCGCCATCCGCCTCGGGGAAGCGGGGTATGCGGAGGCCGAGCTGCTGGTGCCTCTGACATTCCTGGTCATCATCGGAACGGTGTCGATCCAGAGCATCACGGCAAAATACCTGGCGCACTGGCTGGGAGTGCGCGAGCCGCCACCCACCGGTGTGCTCATCGTCGGCGCCGGCAACGTCGCCCGCGCCGTCGGCAAGGCCATACACGAACAGGGCTTCAAGGTGATGCTCACGGACAGTAACTGGGAGAACTGCAGCATTGCTCGCATGGACGGGCTGGATACCTATTATGGCAATCCCATCTCCGAACACGCCGATCGCAACCTGGCCCTGGTGGGGCTGGGCAAGATGCTGGGCATGTCCGGCCGTTCTCACCTGGATATGCTGGCCAGCCAGAAATTCAAGTCGGAGTTCGGCGCCAAAAACGTCTATGAATTGATCTCCTCGCGAGAAACCGTGGTTTCGGAAAAGCACAAGGTCTCCACCCGTCACCGCGGCAGGCAGCTGTTCGGCAAGGACATCACCCACGGCAGGCTGGCCGGCTGGCTCCGCCTCGGCGCCGAGATTCGCACCACCCAGTTGCGCGAAGGGTTCACCTACCAGAGCTATCTGGACACGTACGCCGGACGCTGCATCCCCCTGTTCGCCGTTGACCCCAAGGAAAGGTTGCAGTTCTTCACCGTGGGTGACACGCTCACGCCGGAGGCGGGCTGGACGGTGGTCAGTCTGATCCTGCCGGAAGGCGAGACCTACGAACCTCCCGGGGAGGAAAAGGAAGAGAAGACGGAGAAAGCCTGAGATGGAACGGAGATCCGTGCTCCCGACCGTCGCTTAGAATGCGTCGTGACCGGCATCACGGTTCGGTCAGATGAACGGTTGCTCCTCATATGAACTGTGATTTTACGCACAGTAATATGTGCCGCATATCACTATAGTTTCTCCCGCAAGATGACAAAAACCTCCCTGAATCTTGTAGCACGCCCGGTCTGCTCACGCCCTCTTCCCCCATAAACGAGCAGCCGGGCCTTTTTTTATCCCCGCAGTGTTAATCCTCTGGAGTAAACACCGGCATCCACGGAATGTCGGTGTCGCCGGGATCGTAACCAAGCTGCTTGATCAAAGTGGTGAGCTGCCCGCGATGGTGGGTCTGGTGGTTGAACATGTGGGTGACCAGGATGCGCTTGGGGATGCGCCGGGTTTTCCCGTCGATGCCACTGATCCATTCCAGCGGCTCCTCCAGCCATGCCTCCGTCAGCGCCTCCACCCATCCCAGGATACTCTCGTCCATAGCCTCGCGTGCGGCTCTGAGAGCATCGAAATCCGTACAGATCTCGTCTCCGATGCGGTAGCGACGCGGCCGGCCGGCGAAACGATCCATCCAGGCGATATCGCCGAACAACAGATGATTGAGAGTACCATGGATGGACTTGAAGAACGCGCCCAGATCCCGGCGTCGCTCCTCGTCCGGAATCTCCGCACAGACGGCGTACAGCCTGCAGTTCATCCACTGATTGTAGGCGGCCATGAGCTGATAATAATTCATGCGCCTATCCTATACCTGCGTGTCTTCCGGCATCAATGACCGTGCACGAGACCCGCCGGCAGGGAGGTGATGTCGATGCCCCACACCACCGGCACCAGAAGCAGCACCGTCGCCGTGACCAGGATGATGCCGATGAAGTTCAGCCAGATGCCGGTTTTCATCATCTGCTGGATGTTGATGTAGCGGCTGCCGAAGACGATGGCGTTGGGCGGTGTGGCCACCGGTAGCATGAAGGCAAAGGATGCGGCGATGGCCGCGGCTATCATCATGCCGAAAGGATGCACATGCATGGCCTCCGCCAGGGCTGCCATGACCGGCAGGGTGATGCTGGCCGTTGCCGTGTTGGAAGTCAATTCCGTGAGGAAGGTTACCAGTGTGGCCACGGCCGCAATGATAATGACGATGCTGGCCCCTTGCAGGACGTCAAGCTTCCCGGCCAGGTAGCCCGTGAGACCGGAGCTGGAGAAGCCTGAAGCCAGTGCGAAGCCGCCGCCGAACAGGATAAGGATATCCCAGGGGATGGTGACCGCGGTCTGCCAGTCCAGCAGAAACTCCTTTTTCTTCCAGTCCGCCGGGATCGCGAACAACAGCAGGGCACCGCCTATGGCGATGGTGGAATCGTCCACCATGCTGAAAGCCTTTATGGGGATGAAGCCGCGCAGTATCCACAGGGCGGCCACCAGCAGGAATACCGAAAGGACTGCCTTCTCCTGATAGGAAACCGATCCTAGTCTATCGATCTCGCGGCATATCGCCTCCCTGCCACCGGGCAGGTAATCCAGTTCGCTGCGATGCAGGACGTGGGTCAGAAGGAACCAGACAATGAGGAGGGTAACCACCGACAGGGGCAGTCCTATAGCCATCCAGTCCGCCAGGCTGATGCTGACCCCGTAGATTTTTTCGACTATGCCAGCGAAGACAGCGTTGGTCGGCGTACCGATGAGGGTGGCGACGCCGCCGACGGAGGCGGCGTAGGCAACACCGAGCATCAACGCAACCCCGAAGCGGAAACGGCCGGGCCGGGTATCCACGGACATTTGCGGATCGGCATCAATCTCGTAGACCACCTGGTTGATTACCGCCATGGCGATGGTCAGCATCATCATGGTGGCGGCGGTATTGCTGATCCACATGGACAGGAACCAGGTGGCCAGCATGAAGCCGAAAATGATCCGGTTCGGCGTTAAGCCGACGATACGGATGGTAAACAGGGCGATGCGCCGGTGCAGGTTCCATTTTTCCACGGTCACGGCGATGAGGAAGCCGCCCATGAAGAGATAGATAAGATGATTCGCGTAGGAGAGTGTGACGTCGCTGCCTTTCATGACCCCCAGCGCCGGGAACAGGAGGATGGGTAGCAAGGCCGTCGCCGGGATGGGGATGGCCTCGGTGATCCACCACACCGCCATGAGCACGGCCACGGCCGCCACCCGCAGGGCCATAGGGGGCATCCCCGCCGGCAGCGGCACGATGAGGAGCAGGAGAAACAGCAACGGCCCCAGATACAGCCCTATGGTATTTCTCAACTTCTTCTTCTCCCAGCAGCGAGTCACTTTGCCGGCTTGTCCCGACGCTGCCGCGGGGGGCTGTTCAGGATTCGTGATCGGTGGGTCTACCGCGCAGCCGCTTCACCTTGCCCCGGTGGCTCTTGTCTTCCAGGCGCTTGTGTTTCGATGCCCGGGTGGGTCTGGTGGGTCTGCGTTTTTTCCTTGTCACTAAAGCACATTGCACCAGCTCCTGCAACCGCGTTAGGGCGGCCTTTCTGTTTTTCTCACGGCTGCGGAATTCCTGAGCCTTGATGACGATCACACCGGCTTCGGTGATGCGTTGATCGGGAAGCTTGAGCAGACGCCGCTTGACTGTTTCGGGCAGGGAAGAAGTGCGAATATCGAAACGCAGATGCACGGCCGAAGCGACCTTGTTGACGTTCTGCCCGCCGGCCCCCTGCGCGCGGATCGCCTCGATTACGATCTCCTTGTCGGGAATGGCGATGCCGTTTTTGATTTTCAGTGCCACGGCGGAACCGGATGTGGTCTTCAGGGATTCTTCGGGAATGGTCCTAAGCGTAGCACAGCAGCCCCTTCAAATAACGGCCTTCGGGAAAGGCCAGGGCGACGGGATGATCGGGGGACTGGGACAGGTACCGGGCGATACGCACGTCACGGCCGGCGTCCTGGGCCGCATCGGCAACGATCTTCTGGAACAGCTCCGGGGAGACATGGCCGGAACAGGAGAAGGTCGCCAGTACCCCGCCCGGTTTCAGCAGCTTGAGTGCAAGCAGGTTGATATCCTTGTAACCGCGACAGCCCCGCTGCAATTGCTGCGCAGCGGCGACAAACTTGGGCGGGTCGAGTATGACCAGGTCGAACCGTCGGCCAGCATCACGATAGCCACGCAGCACCTCGAAACAGTCTCCCTGGACGTTCTCCACCCGGCCCTGATCCAGGCCGTTCAGCGCCACGTTGGCGGCGGAGGCGGCCAGCGCCTCGGCGGAGGATTCGATCGCAGTCACCCCGGCGGCCCCGGCGTGCAGTGCCGCCACGGTAAAGGCGCCGGTGTAGGCGAAACAATTCAGGACGTCAAGGCCGCGGGCGTGCTCCCGGATAACCTGATGGTTCGGTATCTGGTCCAGGTAGAATCCCGTCTTGTGCCCCTTCCTCACATCCACCAGGAAACGCAGGCCATGCGCGGTTATCTCGATGTGCTCCGGCGGGTCTTCACCGGCCAGGACGCCGGCACGCGGCGTCAGGCCCTCCTTGCGCCGCACCTCCACATCGGAACGCTCAAAGATACCCTCGGGTGAGACGAGCGCCTGCAGTTCTTCCACCAGCACTTGCCGATATGTCTCCGTCCCTGCGAACAGGATCTGGCAGACCAGGAAATCAGCGTAGCGATCCACGATAAGACCCGGCAGCCCGTCGGACTCGGCGTTCACCAGGCGGCAGGCCGACTGTCCGGGCGGGACGAAGGTCTCACGCATGTCCAGGGCGCGCTGCAGCCGGGAACGGAAGAAACCGGCGTCTATGGTCGCCTCAGGATCAAACGACCAGACGCGCACGCGCAGCTGCGAGGAGGGCGACCAGGCGCCGATCGCCACGGCCTTGCCGGCGGCCGTCATGATACGCACGGTCTCACCGGACCGCAGGGATAGGCCGGGGTCCTGCAGGGCTCCGGAAAACACCCAAGGATGCCGGCGCCGCAGGGACTTTTCCCGGCCGGGCTTCAGGGTGACGGTTTTCATGGTATGGCGGGCGGCCACGGCCGGGGCTCGCCGCTGGGCCGTACGGGGGATGTTTTCCCGCGCGGTCAGTCGCGGAACTGGGCTATGGTCGTGTCATAGGCCCGTTTCATGATCTCATCCAGAGGCATCTCACGCAGCTCCGCATTCAGGACCTCGACGCCATAGGGCCCGTCGTAACCGAATTTGTCCATCAGCGAGATAAACCCCCGGATATCGAACTCCCCTTCCCCGCAGAGCTGGCGGCGATTGACGGTGGCCTCGTGCAGATCTTCAGGCACTGTCAGAGGGCCATCATTCAGTTCGACGCCGATGAGGTCGCTGCGCTTCAGTTTCCGTTCGATTTCATCATAGGGTATCCCCAGCATGACCACATGCCAGAGATCGAAGATGAAACCGCCGTTCCTGGCACCCGTTCCCCGGCACAGCGCCAGGGTGTCGTCCAGGGTGCTGACATTGCCGAAGGGCATGAATTCATACAGAACGTTGGTGCCGCGATCGGCGGCCTCCCGGCACAATGCGGCGTATTCCTCGATAAGCTTGTCCATGGGGCAGGGCGTGTTGAAGAAATCGCCCACCTTGATGTGATTCGCACCCAGCACCTCGGCGGCTTCCATGAGCATGGCTCGCGTCTGGTCCGATTTCTGCCTGCGTTCGGGATCATCAATAAACCAGTCGGTGAGGAACTCCAGTTCCAGGTGAACGATGCCGTTGTCGTCCAGGATCTGCTTCATTTCCTTGAGAGAGCGGGTCTTGAGGGTATGCTCCAGATCGGCATGCCATATCCCCATGCCCTTGAAGCCAACCGCGCCGGCCGCCTCCGCCCGTTCCTTGAAATCGAAGACGCTGTACTCGTGATCGGTATGGGGATAAGCCCCGCCCGCGAGAGTCCAGTACGAACCCAGTATATCCACGTCTCTCATTGCGCACCCTCGCTTGTCGAAAGCAGAAATGAATGGAACCGCCGGCAGCCCGCAGGTTCCAGAGCCCGGGAGCCGTAATGGTTACTCTAACACGCGGGTAGAACCCGATCTATATGACGCTGGCGGTGGACTCCCCTGCCGTCCGCGTTGTCAGCACAACGTCGGCGGGCGTAGAATCATCTTGATTTTCACACTGCCGCCTCTGCAGGATGATGTTCGCACCGACAGCGGCCGCCGCATGTCAGCTCCCCGGCATCGAGGTAATACATTATGAATGCTCGCATACCAGGCAGTCTCCTC